>CAUTVF010000083.1:0-2621 GCA_963541805.1 uncultured Alphaproteobacteria bacterium | reverse complement strand
ATGAACGATTTGCTTCCCAGTTGCAGACTGTATTTTTGCCCTTTTCCTCCATCGAATGGTTTACCATCAATGAATCCCTCAAAATCTATGACTGCAATATCACCTTTTTGCGTAGGACGTACACTTTCAATTTTAACTGATTCATGTCTACTTTCTGCTAATTCTTTCAGAGCATCGTCTACATCTTTATCTGTTGGGGTCAAAATTTTTTTTGTAATTGATATTTTTTCTAAATTAATTTTTGCAATAGTTGGAAAAACTTCAAATTTTGCTGTAAATTTAATATCTTCACCCTTTTCAAATTTTTCAATATCTACTTTTGGCTGTCCTGTTACTTTTAAATTTTTTTCTCTTACGTATTTAAATATTGTATCATTCATCAGATCATTTAAAGAATCTGCATTAAATGAATCTTCATATTTTTGTTTTATAATAGAAACTGGAGTATGTCCAGGTCTAAAACCTTGTATTTTTGCCTGTTTTGCGTAATCTTGCATTTTTTCATATACTTTTATTTCAAATTCTTCGTATGGGATTTTAATATTTAGTTCGTATTTTAAGCCTTTTACTTTATCTTTTATATTTATCATTTTTATTCCTCATCTTTGCTTCTGGTAATTCTCTATAAGTTATAGTGATTAAATCAACTATAAACTGAGAGTCTTCGATATTTTCAATTAAAAAATAATCCTTTGCGCCTTTATACGGTGGAGCCATCAGTGGATTTCCTAATAAATCTTTTCCACTCTCAGTTGGTTTTAAGAAAAACTGATTATCACATATAAGGGCAATTACTTTGCCTTTATAATACAAAGCATACTCTCCAAACATTCTTCTAAAACTAACATCTGGTAGTATCCTGAGATTATCCATTATATAGTTTATAAAATCGCTTGATGTAGACATAATACAATTTAAATGGTGCGGGTAGAGGGACTTGAACCCACATGAGTTTCCTCGTTAGCTCCTAAGGCTAATGCGTCTACCATTTCGCCATACCCGCAAAATCTTATATATTCAATGCAGAACGGTATGTATCCAGAAGTTCGTCTTGTTCACGCCTATCTTCTTCATCCATCCTTTTTAATTTTAAAATTTGTCTGATTATGGATATATCAAAACCCTTCATTTTTGCTTCTGTAAATATATCTTTTATATCATTTCTTATATTGCTAATTTCTTCCTCTAATCTTTCAACTCGTGCAATATAATCTGACAGCTGATCTGCTGAAACTGATGCATTTGCTTTTAATTTTGCCATTTTACTTCCTTTTTTCTTGATTGTTATTTTAGTATTTTATATCATGGCATTTCGTTGCCACGAATTCAGTTCTACTGAAAGTAATGTACTCTATAAGGTATATTAAGTTTTTTGTTTGGGCAAGGAAAAAATAAAGATTAAATGAAAGGTAAGTTATGATTAAAAGAAAGTCATCAATTGATGAATATTTTAGAAAGACAAAAATAATTGCAACTGTTGGTCCTGCAACTAATAGTATTGATATGTTAGAAAAATTAATTGAAGCGGGAGTATCAATATTTAGATTTAATTTTTCTCATGATGATATTACAGTTCAAGGCCCAAAGGCGGATAAGATCAGGGAACTTGCAAAAAAATATAATCGTCATATTACTTTTTTTGCTGATTTACAGGGTCCAAAGTTAAGACTTGGTACATTTAAAGATGGGGAAGCAGTAATTGTTGAGGGGCAGGATTTTATTGTCGATAACAATCCTGAGGATGGTGATAGTACACGTGTATATTTGCCACATCCAGATATATTGAAAACTTTGAAAGTTGGAGAAAGGGTTTTAGTTGCAGATGGTAAATTGCAGTTAAAAGTAAAAGAGCGTATTGACGATACAACAATTAAAACAACAGTTATTGTAATTTGCCAGATACTGTTTTGGAATCTTTTTGTTTAACAGATAAAGATAAAAAGAATTTACAAGATATTAAAAATTATGGTGGCTTTGATGTGGTTGCACTTTCTTTTGTTCAAACTCCAGAAGATATTATTGAAGCGCGTAAAATAATTGGTGATGATATGTATATAATATCTAAGTTTGAACGTCCAACAGTATTATTATCTGAAAATTTTGAAAAGATGGTTGAATTATCTGATATTATTATGTTAGCTCGTGGTGATCTAGGTGTTGAGATTGGACCAGAAAAAGTGCCTGTTGCTCAAAAGAGAACAATTGCTATGTGTGCAAAAGTTGGGCGCCCTGTAATTGTTGCAACGCATATGTTGGAATCAATGATTAATATTCCATTTCCGACCAGAGCTGAAGCAACTGATGTTGCAAATGCTGCTTTTGAGGGAGCTGACTGTACCATGTTATCAGAGGAAACAGCAATGGGTTCATATCCCGCTGTATCAGTTAAAACCATGAGTGATATTTTAACAGAAGTCGAACAAAATGAGCGTTATACTGATTATATGAATTTGTATTTGGAAAATTTAGATTACTATGATGATGTTTCAAATGCTGTTTATGATGCCGCTGCAACTGTTGCTGATAGTGTAGGGGCAAAAGCAATTGTTTGTGTTACTGAGAGTGGAGAATCTGCAACTCGTCTAAGTCATTTGAAACCTAATGCTCCGATAGTTGCTTTT
>CAUTVF010000082.1:0-2732 GCA_963541805.1 uncultured Alphaproteobacteria bacterium | reverse complement strand
GGCATCGAAATATATTGGCGCTTTGCGCAGAAAGAAGAATAAGAAGTACGGAAAGGGTGGGTAATATGTGGATTATTCCTGCTGATGCAAAGAAACCTGCAGATGATAGAGCTTTTCATGTCGTTCAAAAGAAAGAAAAAGCAGTAAAACCATTTTTAAAATGGGCAGGTGGTAAAGGACAATTGCTGCCAGAAATAGAACGATACTATCCTTTTGATGATAAAGCAATTACAAGATATGCAGAACCCTTTGTTGGTGGAGGAGCTGTTTTGTTTGATATTCTTGGGAAATATAATTTAGAGGCTGTATATATTAGTGATATAAATATGGAGCTTATTAATACCTATTCTGTGATAAAGAATTATGCGGAAGCGCTTATCGAGTTGTTGGCAGAAATGCAAGATAATTTTTTGCCTATAACAGTAGAGGAACGAAAAATTTACTATGCAGAAAAACGTACCCGTTTTAATCTTTTAAAAATGGAAAAAGATGGGAAAAATGATATTGAAAAAGCTGCGCTGATGATATTTTTGAACAGAACGTGTTTTAATGGCTTATATAGAGTAAACAAAAGAGGATTATTTAATGTACCCATGGGGACATATAAAAAACCATTAATTTGTGATGAGAAAAATCTTCTTGCAATATCAGATAAATTACGGCGGGTCAAGATTGTAAAAGGAGATTATAAATTATCATCAGACTTTATTGATGAACACACTTTTGTATACTTTGATCCACCTTATAGGCCATTAACAAATACAGCTGGTTTTATTGCTTATACGGAAGAATTGTTTAATGATACAGAACAAGTGGAATTAGCAACATTTGTAAATGAAATGCATATAAAAGGGGCGAAGATCGTTGTTAGTAATTCAGATCCCAAGAATGTAAATGAAAAAGACGAGTTTTTTGACACAATATATTCTGGACATAACATCAAAAGAGTGGAGGCTTCTCGTATGATTAACAGCAACAGCAAAGGCAGAGGGAAAATTAAAGAACTTCTTATCTCAAATTTTGAAATAGGGTGATCTGATGTATGTTATAAGGTGTAGAGGAAGATAAAAATGATAAGAAATTTTGATGAGTGGTTATCAGGTTTTCGTGACAGCATTGCCAATTATGGATATTATGTGGATTTTGACAAGGTATATAAGAAAGTTGAAGAAGTAAAGGTCGAATTAAATATTCTTAATTCTTTGATTGGTTCGACGCATATTGAAAAAGATTTTAAACATTTAGCAGATGAATATCCGCATATTATAAAATGTATTCCTTTGTTGCTGGCGGTCAGAGAGGCGGAAATATATTGTCAAGATGACCTTGGAGGATATTTATATAAATTTGGAAAAGTTGAAGGGAGTATTGAACGATATACATATTTTATGGAGAAAACGGGACTTTTTGATTTACTGAAAAATCATATTATTAACAATTTGGTGGATTATGCATTAGGGATTGAAACCGGACTTGATTCTAATGCACGAAAAAATCGTGGTGGACATTTAATGGAAGATCTACTTGAAAGCTTCATAAAAAAAGCCGGCTATGTAAAAGGAGAAAGTTATTTCAAGGAAATGTATATACATGATATTATAAGAAAATGGGGGATCGATTTATCTGTAATATCTAACAAAGGAAAGATGGAAAAACGTTTTGATTTTGTTGTAAAAACTAAGAACATGATTTATGCCATTGAAACTAATTTTTATAGAAGCGGTGGAAGTAAGCTAAATGAGACTGCTCGCAGTTATAAAACAATTGCAGAGGAAGCAAAAACAATAAAAGGATTTACTTTCGTTTGGTTTACTGATGGGAATGGCTGGAAGGCGGCTCGTCACAATTTGGAAGAAACGTTTGATGTTATGCCGCATCTTTATAATATTAAAGACTTGGAACAGGGGATTATTACTGAGGTTTTTAAGTAATGGCAATAATAAAACAATGGGAACCGGAAAATTTTGAACTGGAAATGACAACTCACTGGTCATTTCCGCAAAGAGGAAATTGGGCAACTCATGATGCTAAATGGAGAGGTAACTGGTCTCCTTATATACCTCGTAATATTTTACTTCGTTATTCAAAAGAGGGGGATCTGATACTCGATCAATTTGTTGGTGGTGGAACGACGCTTGTAGAAGCAAAACTTCTTAAACGCAATATTATTGGTGTGGATATTAATGACGCAGCACTTACACGATGCAAAGAAAAAATAGCATTTAAACATGAAGGGGCGGACGGAAAGGTTTTACTGTATAAAGGTGATGCCCGAAATCTGGATTTTATTTCAGACGAAAGTATCGATCTGATTTGTACTCACCCTCCATATGCAAATATTATTCAGTATAGTGAAGATATACCGGGAGATCTATCCCGTTTAAAAGTAAACGATTTCCTTAAAGAAATGCGAGATGTTGCTACAGAAAGCTATCGTGTCCTAAAAAAAGGTAAATTTTGCGCTGTTCTAATGGGTGATACCCGTCGAAAAGGGCATATGATCCCTATGTCTTTTGATGTAATGCGCATATTTGAAAATACGGGGTTTAAACTGAAAGAGTTGATTATTAAAGAACAACATAACTGCAAAGCAACAGGTTACTGGAAAACAAACAGTGTTAAGTATAATTTTCTGTTGATTGCTCATGAATACCTTTTCATTTTTAGGAAATAATATCAATAAAAAATAAATCACCTGACTCACGATACAGTGAAGAAGGTGATTTATTTTT
>CAUTVF010000081.1:0-2800 GCA_963541805.1 uncultured Alphaproteobacteria bacterium | reverse complement strand
GAATTTCGATAATATGGAAAGTGGTAAACCAGATGTAATTATAATTGCAAGAGGCGGAGGAAGTTTGCAAGATTTAATGGTATTTAATGATGAAGACATAGTAATGTCTGTTTATAATTGTTCAATTCCGATTATATCAGCAATAGGGCATGAAACAGATTATACATTAATTGATTATGTTTCTGATTTACGTGCACCAACCCCAACTGCAGCAGCAGAGTTATCTGTACCAGTTATTTCAGATTTAATAAATAACTTATGCGACAAATATCAGAGGTTATATTCAGTATTAAAAATAAAATTAGATAATTTGTATAATATTATAAAAGATAAGAGACAGGTCATAAAAAATCCAAAACAAACAATCAATGATTTAAACATTAGGTTAGATGATAAACTACAACTCATTGATTTAAATATAAAAAATTTAATTTGTTTATATTCTGAAAGAATCAATTCTATAACAAGAATAATTGAAAATTTATCATTTAAAAATGTATTAAAAAGGGGATTTTCAATTATTTGGAATAGTGATCATGTTATTTCAAGTACTGAGCAATTAGATACAGTCAATGAGTTTGATATAGAATTTGCAAATGGAAAAACTAGAATTGAAAGGAGAAATTATATAACTTCTAAAAAAAAAGATTCTATAAATAAAAAATATATTAAAAATAAATTTCAACAAAAAGACTTATTTGATTTAAATTAACCTAATGTTCTTTATAATTCATTATGAAATAAATATTTTATTCTTAGAAAGAATAATCTAACTGTATATATTGTATTTAAACAAAATACATCTAATTTGATTTTTAAATTCTGTTGCCCCTCCATTTGCTGGATGTCTTACTTTGCTTATATCATATTTTGGAAAATTCTCCTTAAAAATATTGTACGATGTATTTCCAACAGCAATCAATTTTTTATCATTAAAAATATCTAAAAACATTTTTAAAATCGAATAAGTACTTTGAATTTCAGATATAGTTGGGGTCCTATTTGATAATAAATTATCTTTATGTGGATGAAATGGATATATATTCCATTTTAAAAAATCAATATTTCTAAATGAAAAATCATTTATCAAAGTTTTTTCAACAATTGTTGCTGTATTTTCACTAAAACCATTATATTTTCTTGCATTATTACCCAGATTTGTATTTGGATTTGATGTCCTAACACCTAGCAATCGTTCAGACGTCATTGCAACGCCTGTAAATTTACCACCTTGATAACTTAACGCTTCAGCAATCAATATAAATTTTGCATTTTCTCGATCCAATAAATATTGTTTTAAGTTATTACAACGAACATATGGAGCAGAGCAATTTATATCATGAATTAAATCAACATCCTTCCACGGGTTAAATGTTTTCTCATTTGTTTCAAAACTAGAGAGAGTTTGAATCAAAGCACAAACTTTTTCTTGGAACAGCATTAATTATTTTTCCACAAAGTAAGAAATGGCGCGGCCAAAAGGATTCGAACCCTTAACCTCCTGATCCGTAGTCAGGTGCTCTATCCAGTTGAGCTATGGCCGCAGGACACACGGCGAGTATAAACAAATATACCAACTTTTCAAGATAATTATCACGATGATAATTACTTCATAAAAATAAATTAGGATGGAGAATTATTATCCACTCCCGCGCGTTTCTTCGAATCTTCTGTAATTTTATTTAACACTTTCTGCAGCTGTTTTGAAGTGTTTTCATTTTTGTTATCTGATTTCATAGGATCAAAACCATGCATAATCTTTATTTGCTCTTTTCTTTGCTCATTATCTTCAATAGTTGAAAAACCTTTCAATTTCGCATTCTTATTTGCCAAAGCACGCATTGCATTTGTTACTTTCATTCCTCTTGCTTCCATCATACGAATATCAGAACGATGTAAAACCCATATACCACGTTTCAATTCAGTAATACGATACTGTTCATAATAATCTTCCATATTTTTTTGAGCAGTTACCATAGTCAGAGTAATCTGAGATCCTTTATCATCATCACGCGCAATTTGAATTGTCAACAATCTATTACGACGCAAAAATGTCATGATTGTATACTTCCCTTTCACAACACCGATCGGCATCCATGCAAAACGCTTCATTTCAGTATTATAAAAATCATACATCCCGTCAAACGTATATGGAGCTATTAAAGATAAATCTCCAGTCCAATTATATGGATCCCCATAAATCGAACTTTTAGCAAGATCCATAATAGTACCATCTGCCATAGGGACATCACGAAATTTTAAAAACGACATAGGAGCGCTAGTATATTTTACATTTTTTGCTGAAGAATCATCACCAGATTCAAAAAATCCATCAAACGTTTCACAACCAGATAAAATTAAAGAAGACGAAAATAATACAGCCAATAAAGATAGGTATTTTTTTAAATTTTTCATTATGATCTCCATATGTTAAGATAATAGTATAATCAAACAATAATTAAAACAAGTATTTTAAACCAAGTTCAACTATTGTAGATTTCCATTCTGCCCGTTTTATTTCTTTTTTATTTATTTCAGTATCTCCATTAGCAAAATTTATTTTTGTATCCATACCTCTAGATATTATATAATCTGTAGTAAGAGCCCCATATAGTCCAACAGATGGAGTAACTTTCATCGTATATATTGCGGACAATGAATAACCAATTGATTGCCCACCTTGATCATAAAAATCTTTCCACTCCTTTCTTTGTGGCCATATACCATGAGCTTTATATTTCGGATAGAATAACTCAATTCTAAATAATAAACTTTCTCTAATAGATATAATTTTTTCTAA
>CAUTVF010000080.1:0-2860 GCA_963541805.1 uncultured Alphaproteobacteria bacterium | reverse complement strand
TATAAAGTAAATTATCATCAAATGTCACCCTTTGAACAGAATAGGTTTTATTAAAATCTAAACTGGCCAAAGTTGTTACTTCTTTTATATTGAAACCATTTAATATAAAATCGCTGTACAATACTGTTTTATCATCAACATTTTGCAATTTCTGTATCTCATTTTTAAAGAAGCTATCTAACTCATTATTAGCAGAATCTGTATCAACTTTTTTAAAAGTCAAGGCATACATTCCCATATCTACCAAACCAACATAACTAACACTCCCATCACTATGGGTAATTTTTTTAATTGTATGGTTATCTGGTACTAAAATCCTGCATTTGCATTCATCGATCGTATAATCGACAAATTTTATAGATTTTTGATAGTTGTACTCTGCTTCATTAAACCCTTGATGTTCATCAGAATTTAAACTTTCAAGTTCAAATTGATCATCTACTTCCCGCCCTTGTTCATTATTGGGATCCAATAAATTACTTTTATTAAAATACGAACAAGAAGAAAGAAAAGATGGTAATAAAACAAATATTAATAAAATATATAAACGTTTCATCTTATTTGAAATAAAATTCCATCTTGTTATCTTTATTTTTGCATCCACTGAAAGAATTCATATCATTTACTCGAATTTTAAAAGCAGATACCCTTTTTGCAAGAGTTATACAATCCCCAATATCATCAACAGTAATATTAATCATAAAACGACCATCAGATGCCTGGGAAGTTTTTGATACACTAAATGGTTTTCCCCAAGCATCAACCAATTTCATTTTTTTCTTTGTTAGATATGAGTCCCCAGAGCTTTCAAATGGCATATTTGCCCAATTTCTACCAAGCAATAAAGTACTGATATCTTCGGCAGCACTATTAATAATATTTTCCATTTGAATAGATTTTGATTTTCTATTTGCATAACTATAAAGCTGTAATGTCGCAGCGGTCATAACGCCACCTATTGCAATTACCCCCAACATTTCAATCATACTTCTGCCACTTGATAATATAAAATTACTATTCTTAATCATATCTACACTCCAAAACTAATATTTTATGATTATACCTTGAATCCAGATTGTTATCAAATTAATTATAAAAAAGATAAAAAACCGGGTGGAACTAATCCCACCCGGTTTCGATTTGTATTAAATTATACGTTCAACCTTGTTTACAAAATCTATCAAGAATTTTGCACGCCTGCTAACTTTTCCAGACATTTTCCCATAAACAACAAAGAAACCATTAACCATAGATTTGATATTAGAATTGTATTTATCAAAAATATAACAATATCCTACGGGAAAGCCTGGCTCCATCTTATCTTTATTAAGCCTATTCTTTCCTCTTAATACCGCCTCTTCCTGGGTTTCACTATCTGAGCATATAACTTTACCGCGATCTTTCATAGATCCCTCCCATAAAAATACTTTGTAAACATACATCATAAACAAAATTTAAATATTTGTCAATAATATATAAATTAGTAACAATTACTTGACAAACTTATTTTATTGTTTATATTTTTATACAAATATAAATTTTTGTTTATATTTTAAAATTGAGTAAGCGGGATTGTATCCCAAAACTCTCAAGAACCCTCGAAGTTACTCCCTCCTTATTTTCTCTCCTCTATATCTAACTTCGAGGTTTTTATTTAAATAATTAAAAAATAGAAAGACGATAACTACTTTTTAATTTTACCATTTTTGATGACATAAGATCGCGTATGAAATACAACAACTATATTTCTTATTAAACTGGAAAAAGCAGAAAACACTAAAATAGTTGTAATAAAAGAATAAAATACAATATATAAAATGGTATTTACATTTTTATCAACACCATATACATGGTTTAAATATACGACAAGACAAGAAATAAAAATCGATAAAATTAAATTTACCTTACCCTGCTTAGTAATAAATCGGAAAACTTTTTTACTATTTTTTAACCCTACATATATTCCATATAAAAACAAGACAAGCAAAATAGGAAAAATAATTATTGAAATCTGGTAAAAAACACTACCAAAACCGATCAACAATAAGTCTTTAACGGAATACCTTAATACCTGATTATTTGTAAAAACTTGCACATAATAATCAATTAAACTAAATAAAATTACACTAATAGAATAAAAATAAATCAAATTTTTAATATTAAACTTACTAAGTATACTTCCAAAAATCGACCTATTTAAAACATGATTTGGAATATTATTTTTATTTGTATTATTCATACTTATACCAACTTATTTTTTCTGCATGAAGAAATTATATGTTCCTTGTTGTTCAATTAAATTACCATTATTATCGATCAAAATCATCGCAACATAATTCTTATTTTTAACCTGCTCATCTATCTGCACTCTCAATTTATCTGCATTCATATTGTCATGATACGGGAAACCTTTTATCCTACCATAGACATAAAAAACTTTATTATTTGAATAACTATTATCTTGTTCTTTTTCTCTTACATAAATTGGATCTTCTATCACATATCCATCATTACTTGGCATAATAATATGATTTATATATTTATTTTTAGATATCAGAATACTGCTTTTATTATTTATGAAATAATTTGGGTTGACTTCACTTCCAATACAATTTTTATTGACACACCCCTTTTTAAAAGATACAGGTATATACGTACCATAATATGATTTAATATCATCAATATCCTTTGGTGTATTCATAGTAAACAATCTTCCAAATGAATACAAATTACCGGGTAAAGAAAACAACTCTAAAAGACAAAAGGTCACTGTTAATATATTTAAGAAATCTATTTTTTTATGTAACATTATAGCTCCTATCAAAAAAAACTTTGCCCAGTTTATCATAAAATCAAATGT
>CAUTVF010000079.1:0-2943 GCA_963541805.1 uncultured Alphaproteobacteria bacterium | reverse complement strand
TTTTATTTTTGTTTGCGGCATTTCAAAATATTAAAAAATATTTAAGAAAAGAAAGAGCATTTTATATCTGGTTTGCAAATAGTAATTATGTAAATTTTTTAACGGCGATTGACGAAGTTGGGTTAAAATCTAAACAAGTACTTATTTGGGATAAGGGTATGGTGTTGGGTCATTCTGATTATCATTGGGCTTATGAACCTTGTTTTTATGGCTGTCATAAAGATGAAAATTGTAAATGGTTTGGGGATAGAGCACAAAAAACTTTATGGAAAACAGAAGATTGGGAATTTGAAAAATGGAGTAATGAGGATTTAGTGAAATTATTAAAATCATTAAAATCTGGACGTGAAATTTGGTCTATTAAAAGAGATAATTTTAGTGAATATTTACATCCAGCACAAAAACCAGTTGAATTAGCAGATCGTGCGATAGTAAATAGTTCTCTTAAAGGAGAGGTTGTATTAGATTTATTCGGTGGGGGGGTACAACATTAATTGCATCAGAGAACAGAGGACGCAAAGCCAGAATAATGGAATTAGATCCGATGTATGTAGATATTGAAGTAAAACGGTATCAAGATTTATTTCATAAAAAAGCATATAGAGAAAGTGATGGAAAATTATTCGATGATTTAGAAGGCAGAAAATATGACAGTTATAACCAAGAGTGAATTTGCAAAACGTATAAATCGTTCACATCAATATGTATCATCCCTGATAAAACAAGGTCGTATTGTATTATCAAAGCAAAATGGTCGTGAGGTAGTAGAGTTAGAAGCATCATTAAAAAAAATTGGTGCAACGGCAGATCCCGCAAACGATCCATCAAATATAATGCCAAGATCTGATGGCAGAACTAATAAATCTGTTGGAATGCAAATACAAGATGTAGATGATGAGAATATAAAAAATAATTTATCAAGTACAACATACCAAAAAAGTCGTGCAGTAAAAGAAAGTTATGCCGCAAGATTAAGAAAGATAGAATATGAAGAAAAGATGAAAATAGTTGTGAATAAAGAAGGGGTTGAAAGAGGAGCATTTTCAGTATCCCGTATTTTGCGGGAAAAATTAAAATCGTTGCCAAATCGAATTGCTCCAAAAGTAACTGTTGTAACGGATCAAAAAGAAAACTTTAAGATATTAACAAAAGAAGTTGAAAATATAATTAAAGAAATTCAAACAGCGATAACAGAATTAGTTAATGGTTAATAAAATTATTATATCAGATAAGTATTCAGATGAATGGTTGATATTAGAAGGTATAAATAGTTTCTGTTCAGGTTTTATAAAAGGACTTGAATTACCTCCAAATCAAACTGTATCACAGTGGGCTGATAGTAATAGGGTATTATCATCTGAAAGCTCATCAGAACCAGGTATATGGAATACAAATCGTGCTGAATATCAACGTGGAATTATGGATGCTATATCAGATATAGATTGTGAAGAAATAACAATAATTGCCAGTTCACAGGTTGGTAAAACAGAAATATTAAATAACGCCGTTGGGTATTTTATTGATAAAGATCCTTGTCCTATTTTACTTGTACAACCAACAAAAGAAATAGCAAAAAGTTGGTCAATAGATAGATTAAATCCAATGCTTCGAGATACCGTGTGTTTGCAAGGCAAAGTTTTTGATACAAAAGATATTGGTGGCAATACAACGCTTCATAAAACCTTTTCTGGAGGACATATTACAATGGTTGGTGCTGAATCTCCATCGGGTCTTGCAAGCCGTCCGATAAGAATTGTACTGCTTGATGAAATTGATAGATATCCATTATCAGCAGGAAAAGAAGGGGATCCTGTAAAATTGGCAATTAAACGAACAACAACATTTTGGAATAGAAAAATAATAAAATGTTCTACTCCAACAGTTAAAGGTATAAGTAAAATTGAAACATCATTTAAACATTCTGATCAAAGATATTTTTATATTCCATGTCCTGAATGTGGAAATTGGGATCGAATAAAATGGGAAAATATAGTTTGGGATAAAAAAGACAACAATGAAGAAAGTGCAAAAACTGCGAAATTATTATGTAAGAATTGTAACCATTTGTTAAATGATGTTGAAAGATGGAATGCAATAACTCTTGGAAAGTGGAGGGCAACAAAACCATTTCATGGACATGCAGGTTTTGCATTATGGGAAGGATATTCATCATGGGTTAAGTTAGAAGAGATAGTAAAAAATTTTCTTGATGCAAAGGAAGATCCAGAAAGTTTGAAAACATTTATAAATACATCACTTGGTGAAGCGTGGGAAGATAAGGGAGAGCGAGTTGAAGAAGACAGTCTTATTGCAAGAAGAGAAACATATACAAAAGCTCCGGCAGATGTTGTTGTAATAACATCAGGAGTTGATGTGCAAGATAATAGATTAGAAGTTGAAAGGATAGGATGGACATCAAACAATCAAAGTTATGGATTGGGTAAAAAAGTATTACTAGGAGATCCAGGAGCTGATCGTATCTGGGAAGAATTAGATCAATTATTACAAACACCAATAGAACATGAGTTATTGGGAGAAATGACAATATCTGCATGTTGTATAGACAGTGGATATTTAACACAGGTAGTGGGAAAATTTTGTCAAGAAAGATGGAATAGGAGAATATGGGCAATAAAAGGAATAGCAGGAGAAGGAAGACCTATTATGAAAAAGGCTCCAGGTAAACTTAAGAAAACTAATTTGGATTTTTTTCTTGTTGGGACGGATACAGTAAAAGATGTAATTTATAATCGACTTAGGATAGATGACGTAATGGCACCTGGATATTGTCATTTTAATATGGAATATGATGAAGATCATTTTTTGCAATTAACATCAGAAGAGGCGAAGACATCATACGTAAAGGGTAGAAAAGTTAGATATTATACGCTTAGACCAGGGAGAAGGCGTAATGAAGCATTAGACATATTTGGATATGCTTTG
>CAUTVF010000078.1:0-3089 GCA_963541805.1 uncultured Alphaproteobacteria bacterium | reverse complement strand
TCTATAGAAACAAAATACATCACACAATTTGCAATTAAGAACATTAAACAGAAAATTAGTAATCCAGAATTGTGTAATTAATTATTGATGACCCCATTCCTTCCAACGTTTTAAATATTCATAATCAGATTTAAATTGTTCATCTTCGTTATTTGCAATATATTTTGTATTTGGATCATCATATTTATAAAACATATTTTTAATCCCTTGACATGTATTATTCATTACTGCATCAAATTCTTTATCACCTATATACTCAGTACTTTTATAAGACACAATAAAATCCTTGTCTAAAGAAGTTTTTAAAGAATAATATTTAATTTCTTCTACTTTCCCGCAGATTTTATTTGCCGATATAAATCGGCCATTTTGGGCGATCAAACTTTCAATAATCAATTGAGAATTTTTTCCACTTACAATATTTTTTTTATCTGGAATATTCCCTGTTTTATAATCGACAATACGAATTTTATTATTATTTAATACATCAACCCTATCAGCTTTTGCCCTGATAGAAAACTTATCTATTTTTAATTCTCCATTAATTTCAGAATAGCTTTCCTTTATATTTTCCCGATCATTTAGGAACTCATTCACAAAACGATCCGATATCTTTTTAAAACGAGGATTACAAAAATAAAATTCATAATCGTCATGATTAAATTTTTCAAAAAAGTGAATACATAATTCTTTATATAAAGTATCTGTATCAATATTTTTTTGATCAATAAAGGATTTAATAGACTCATGCACTAAACTTCCAAAATCTATATTGGTTATACTTTTTTCATTGATATCATGTAATTTTTTTAACTTTAAAATATGGGAAGCATAAACAACATATGGATCCTGTATTAACTTTTCAATTGTTGTTGCATACAACGTTGTCGGACGGGTATCAACTGGCGGACATGGGTCTGGTCTTTTATAAACATCTTTTTTTTCTGATGAATCAATATTTTTAACAAATAAATTAATCTTTTGTTCTAAATAACTATTTGTAAATAAATTACATTTTTCGGCAACTGACATAAACCTAAATAATAATCTTGATGGGATTACTTCTGAATCACCAATTTTTGTAGAGTGTGTCAACATAATGCGTTTAGAAGAACAAAGAAACTGAACAAAATCATGAGATGCAAGACCAATTTTTTTTTCTAAAGGAGGTAGGCCAAACTTAACCCGTATTGAACGACTCATCCATGGATCTGCCTCAGTTTCTTGTGGAAAAATTCCTTCATTCAAACCAGAAATCACAACAAAATCAGCCATCTGCATACGAGCTTCAATTGAACTTAATATATTTACATCAACATCATTTTTTATCTCATCTCTTTTTGAAAAACCAATCATCAATGTTTCAACAATATTTTGATAATCATCTATCGATATAACAAAATCCGAAATATTTGAGATATTGGATTGTAAAATTTCACGAGAAAATTGATTGAATACTTGTATTTCAGAATTATCAATTACATCTAAATTAACTAACGATTTAAAAGTATTTAAATGAATTTTAAATATATCAATAAAATTTAATTTTTTAAATCTTAAATTATAAAAACAATCTATATATTCCTTTAATTTATTTAATCCATTAATTGCAAGTCTGCATATGTTATCCTGGCAAGGTATATTATTTATTTTTTTTAACAAAACATTAATTTGGTTCTCTGTTTTAGAGCAAAAATATTTACCTCTCAAAATATTTTTTTCCAGCCAATCAGTTACTGCATGATTATCTATTGTATCATCAAATAAATTTACAAAACTTGAATTTCTTAAAAAAGATTGAAGAAAAAATACATCAAAATTGCTAGTAATCATTTTTGATAACAGTAAAAACATCTTTCCAAAATTAACAGTATACAACCTTTGTCCTGCCCCATTAAAATAGGACAAACCAAATCGATCTAAACTTGCAGTAAGTTTTTTTATCAAATTGACATCTTGGCAAATAATCAGTGCATCATTACACAAATTATTTTTTTTAGCATCGTAAATTGCATAAGCTATTGACATAGCCTCATCATACTGATTGTCACATTTTAAATTAATAACCTTGTTTAATATACTATTATCTGAAAATAAAGAATTGATATCATTCCATTCATCTGCGATTACAGAATTTGGAGCGGTTACTTTCGATACAAATTTTTCAAAATCAATATTACAATCAAATTTAACTGGAATATTTTTTACACTCTCCCGATCGATTTTTAAATAATCCAACAGTAATTTTAAATTATACTGTGGATGAACTGGAGAGATATACTTCCAAACAGAATCAGATGCAAAATTATCAAGCCCTGGTAGAAAAATATAACCATGTTTATTTGAATAAGAATCTCTATTCAAATTTAAAATACTTTTCATTAAATATCTGGTAAATGGCATCGATCCAGTTGATCCTGCCATAATTATATTTCGATATCTATTTGATTTCTGTAAAGAATCTGCAAATTCTTTAATCATCATTACACGATACTTTGACAAATCAACTCTATTTTGCTTGATCTCATCCCAATAAATATTAATGATATCTAAAAACTTTAAAGTATCCTGCCAATGACATTCCAAATCATCAGGAACAATATTTTGTAAATTCGATAACTCTAATTCTTCGTTATTTACCGTATCTATAAATTTACTTAATGTAGTGGCAAGTTTAAATGATTTCCCCCATGACGTATTTTCGAATTTATTATTTACTAAAACAGATTTCCTTTTTATTAACTTGGCTAGTAATGTTATTCTTTCAATATTTGAAATTTTATTATAACATTTATCATTATTCACAGAAAATTGATCATCAAAAATATCATAAATAGTGCTTTGCAGTAACTCATCATCATCAAAATCTCCAACAGGAATAATTTTCGGTAAAATTGCATACTGAAGCGATAATTTACCACAAACCTTTTTTGATAGAATATTTGAAAACCTACGACACGCACGACGTGTCGGTAAAATAATTAAATCGTTTGAAATATTTTGAATATAATATATTTGCATATTTTAATATGGTATTGTATGGTTATATTGTATTGTCGTGTGTATATTTATTTGTTATTCTTATTATT
>CAUTVF010000077.1:0-3090 GCA_963541805.1 uncultured Alphaproteobacteria bacterium | reverse complement strand
TTTTGCTTCATATAAAATGCTTTTATTTCAGCAGGGTAGTTTGTTATGAATGTTGATCTTCCAAAGATTTTTTCTGAAATGTAACGTTCATGTTCTGTTTGTATATCAACACCCCATGAAACTTTATATTCGAAATTGTCATTATTTTTTTCTAATTCTTTTATTGCATCTGTGTATGTTATTCTAGCAAAAGGTTTTTCAATTGTTGTATTTAATTTTTCTTTTAGTCCAGGAGCAATAAACTTATCGAAAAATTCAATTTCTTCTGGGGCTTTTTCTAAAACATAAGAAACACAATATTTAATCATTTCTTCAGCAATATCAAGAGAATCATTTAAATCTGCAAATGACATTTCTGGTTCTATCATCCAAAATTCTGCAGCATGTTTTACTGTGTTTGAATTTTCTGCTCTAAAAGTAGGGCCGAATGTATAAATATTTCTTAAAGCTGATGCATATGTTTCACCTTCAAGTTGGCCACTTACTGTTAAATGTGTATTTTTTCCAAAGAAATCTTGTGAATAATCAATTGTTTTGTCATCTTTTAGTGGAGCTTTGTTTGGTTCTAATGTTGTTACATTGAACATTTCTCCAGCACCTTCTGCATCGCTACCTGTAATAATTGGAGTATGTACATATACGAAATCTCTTTCTTGGAAGAACTTGTGGATTGCATATGATAATAAGCTACGTACTCTAAATACTGCTGAAAATGTATTTGTTCTTGGGCGTAAATGTGCTTGAGTTCTTAAAAATTCAAAGCTTGTGTTTTTCTTTTGTATAGGGTAATCCTTATCTGATAAATTATAAATTTCGATATTTTTTGCATGCATTTCAAATGGTTGTTTTGCATTTTCAGTTTTTACAATGATGCCCTTTATAATTAATGATGAAGCTATTGAAACTTTTGTAATTTCTTCATAATTTGAAAGTGTGTTATCAAATACTATTTGAAGATTTTTAAAAAATGAACCATCATTTAATTCAATAAATCCAAAATTTTTTGAAGAGCGAATTGTTCTAACCCAACCCGCTATTTCAATTTCTTTATCTTGATAAGTATCTATGTTGCTTTTGTATAGTTCTCGTATTAGAGTATATTTCATAATGTCCTCCTGATTTTTGTTATAGATATTATATTACAGAATTTAAATCAGTAGTTGTGCTTGTAATCGCATTACTGGGAGATGAAGTTCCTGTTGTATTATAATCAACTCCTATTTGATTTTGTGCTGTTCCTGTACCAGAATTTGTTGTACCAGCTGAACTTGTTGAAGCACTGCTACTTGTTCCAGGTGTTGTTGTATGTGTGTTTGATATTGGTTCTGGAGTAGTTCCAGTTGTTGATCCAGTTGTTGTCCCGGTTGCTGATCCGTTTGTTGTTCCTGTCATTGATTGAGTATTAGCTGAATCAGTTGTACCTTCTGTTTGAGTTAGTATTGAAGAATTTGTTGGTGTAGTGAATGTCTCAAACATTTTTTCAACTTCTGTATTTTCTGTTGCATCTATTGAAGATAATTGTGATGTTAATGTAAATTGGAAGTTCATATCAATAGATGGGATTAATAATAAATAATATCTTGTTACTGTATTGTTTACTACGATGTCATTATATGCATAATAAATATTTGTTCCTTTTTGTACGAAACCTTGTGGTGATGGTGTTGATGTACCATTTGATTGTGTTGCAGATTCTGCAAATGCATTTGTATACATATTGAAGAAAGTTGCTCTTCCTTGTTCTGTTGAAACAGTTGTATTAATTTTTGTTGACAATTTTTCTATATAGTTATCTGCATATTTGAATATGTCTCCGTTTGGTAATGTTAAAGAATTTGTTGCTTTATTAAATGTCCAAACTGAAGAATTATAAGATAGGGTATATGTAGTGTTTGCACTTCCTGCTGTAAATGTATATTCTGATAATTGCTTCTCTGGAGTTACAACTGGTGTTTGAACAGTGTTTTCAGGTTTAATTGTAGTTGTTTTCTTTTTTAGTGAATTTGCTTTCATTGATATTCCAGCTATATTAGAAATCATTACGAATATAACAAGTATTGCAATACCAAGTATTGTTCCTAAAACACTTGTGCCACCTTTTTGCTTAGCATAATCAAGTAATTGATTTGAATCCATTGTTGTTGATAATGATTTTTGCTTTGATTTTATAAATCCTTTATATAATCCGTTAAAAATGAATCCATATGTTATGTATAATATTAATAATATTAATGAAATTGTTCCTATTAATGCCATAGATGTTAGAGGGGACGTCATTGTTAAGAAGAACATTATACTTAATAGAATAGTATGTATTGCTAAGAATATTGCACCAAATGATATTACTTTTCTATATAAGAAGTATATTGGTCCAAATAAAAATGCACATACATTAAATTTATTGTTTGATTTTGAATAAAAATTGCCCATCCAATTTTTCATAAATTCTTCATCAATATTTTCAGTTTGATTAAATGATTGTTGATCATTATT
This sequence comes from uncultured Alphaproteobacteria bacterium, assembly GCA_963541805.1. Taxonomy (GTDB): domain Bacteria; phylum Pseudomonadota; class Alphaproteobacteria; order Rs-D84; family CASDRH01; genus CAUTVF01. The sequence goes on along the minus strand of CAUTVF010000077.1, from coordinate 597 downwards.
ATCATTTTGTTCTGATACATTATTTGAATCATAATATTGAGGATTTAATTGACCTTGATTTTGATCATATCCTGGAACGTCCATTGGTTCAATATAATCATTTGAATTATAGTTCATATTCATGTTTGGGTTAAAATTATTTTGATTATAATTCATATTATTGTAGTCTTGATTTTGATTATAATTTGCATCATATTCATTATTATATTGGTTCATTAAATATGAATCATTATTTCCGTTTAATTGAGTATTTGAGTCCATATTATTGAATTGATCATAATTGTTATTTTGCAATGAATCATTAGAATTCATATTTGGCATAGTGCTATATTGGTCGTTTGAATCCATGTTTGGAGTAGCACTATATTGATTATTTTGATCCATACCTGGTATAGCACCATATTGATCATTTTGATCCATACCTGGCATAGCACTATATTGATCATTTTGATCCATACCTGGCATAGAATTATATTGATCATTTTGATTCATACCTGGCATAGCACTATATTGATCATTTTGATTCATACCTGGCATAGAATTATATTGATCATTTTGATTCATACCCGGCATAGCATTATATTGATCGTTTTGATC
>CAUTVF010000076.1:0-3147 GCA_963541805.1 uncultured Alphaproteobacteria bacterium | reverse complement strand
TTTAAAAATAAATTGGGTGGTATAGCATCAATGCAAATTTTTGATAATGTTGGAACTGTTTCAAATGTTGGGGAAATTATTGCAGATAAAACAATTGGAAATAAAGGTAATTTTGTAAATTCTGGATCGGTTAATTCACAACGTTTTTCCAACGAATCTGGAGGGAAGATAGATAACGAAGGAAATATGACAATATTTGACATATTGGGGAATCGAGGTGAAGTAAGATTAAGAGCAGGTAGTAATACTACGACGGATAAGATAAGTAATGAGAATGGGGGAAAGTTTAGTAACGGAGGGACTTTAACGAGTAGGCTGATACAGAACATGGCAGAATTTAAGAATATCGGTGGAGGTACAGTAATCAGTGATACGGTAAGTAATAATGGGGATATGGAAAACGCAGGGACGTATAATGTGTCTAAGTTATTAAGTAATAATGGGAAAGTCAGGAATTTAAATGGTGGGAATAGTACGATAAATGAATTAAATAACTGGGTATCTGGGAAAGTAGAGAACGAGGGGACTTTAACGATATCGGGGAAGGTTGTAAATGTAGGGGAACTAAAGAACATAGCGGGAGGGACGACATCAGCTGCGCTAATATCCAACGAATCTGGAGGGAAGATAGATAACGAAGGAAATATGACAATATTTGACATATTGGGGAATCGAGGTGAAGTAAGATTAAGAGCAGGTAGTAATACTACGACGGATAAGATAAGTAATGAGAATGGGGGAAAGTTTAGTAACGGAGGGACTTTAACGAGTAGGCTGATACAGAACATGGCAGAATTTAAGAATATCGGTGGAGGTACAGTAATCAGTGATACGGTAAGTAATAATGGGGATATGGAAAACGCAGGGACGTATAATGTGTCTAAGTTATTAAGTAATAATGGGAAAGTCAGGAATTTAAATGGTGGGAATAGTACGATAAATGAATTAAATAACTGGGTATCTGGGAAAGTAGAGAACGAGGGGACTTTAACGATATCGGGGAAGGTTGTAAATGTAGGGGAACTAAAGAACATAGCGGGAGGGACGACATCAGCTGCGCTAATATCCAACGAATCTGGAGGGAAGATAGATAACGAAGGAAATATGACAATATCAGTTGCTTTTAATAACAAGGGATTGTTTACAAATTCTGATAGTGCAAATATTTCTGATTTAAATAACGAATTGTATGGAGAGGTTAAAAATAGTGGGACTTTATCGATTGCTAATACTTTAACTAATAAATACTTATTCAATAATCTTTTATCTGGTATTGTTACAACTCAATCATTAATAAATGAACACAATTATAAAAATTATGGTAAGACAACTGCAGATACATTAACCAATAAAGGTAGGTTTGATATTGAAAGTACTGGTATTTTAAATAGCCAAACATTGGATAATAATGTTGGTGCACAGTTCGTGAATAACGGAAACACAAACATAACAGATTTAACAAATAATAGTAAGTTTGAAAATATGGATAATGGTAACGTATTTGCAACTAACATAAAGAATAATGCTATGTCTGATTTTATTAATCGTGGACGCACGGTTGTTTCGCATAATTTTATAAACAATGGAGGTTTGTTGATCACCAGTGAGTCAAGATTAAATATAAATGGTATGTACAAACAAAACAGTGGATATCTTCAATTAACACTAAATAGTTATACAGATGATGCTTTAGTAAGTGCAGCCAAAATACATATAGCAAATAATACTATTTTAAAATTAACACATGATGATATGTTTGATTTAGGGGTGTCCACTTATGTTTTGATGGAAAGTAGTACACCAATATCCTTTGATAGTTTTGGTTTTCAAACATTTAAAAATAATATAGATGCATCTGGATTGGGTGCAGTTCGGTGGAGTGTTACATTGTCAGCTGATGGTAAAAAATTGCTGCTTCATATTGATAGCATAACTCCACCTGCGGTGCAGCTACCACCACTGACCGAAGATGAACAGAATCTAATCAATAAATTAGCAGGCTTTGATTTGTCTAGGATTAGGCATCCGTATTTAAGGAAAATAATACAAGCGTTTAAAAATGGAGCAACGTCGAATAGAATTAAAAAAATGTTAGCGCAATCTCTTACTTATACTCCGGCAAATGCCTCAGTTCGTGTTGTTCGTGATAGTTATAGTACTATTATTCAGAAAATATTGTCCAGTTTGATAGGGATTAAGAGAAAATCAAATAGTGAGGTTGCTATGAATTATCTTTCATCATCTGAAAATAATAAATATTACTTGGCGCAAGATATGTATGAAATTCAAAATGATTTAAAAATGTTGAATTATACATCTGATTCGCATGGAACTGATTTGTTTGAGGTTCCTGTGAATGGTAGCGAAACAATTAATCAAGATCAAAATGTTGATTTTAGTAAAGATGTTGGTTTGCGTGTATGGGCAGATGGGTTGTATTCAATCGGTAATTATAATAGTCATAATTATTTTGACAAATTTAAAACAAATACAACTGGGTTTATTGCAGGATTGGATAAAACATTTTCAGAAAAGTTTGTTGCTGGATTGTCTGTTGCAACAACAAATTCAGAAACAAAAGAAAATTCATTTTCAATTAGCACAATGCATTTAAATGTTTCACTATATGCTATGACAAAATTTACTAGAAGTTACTTTACGAATATATTGTCGTATGGATTTTTTAAGCACGATCAAGGAAGAACAAAGGTTGGTGAATTGTTAGGAGCAAAATATAATACATATGGTGCATCGTTTTATACAGAATATAAATACTTATTAACAGATCATTTTGATATGAAAGGATTTACTCGCGTTGGTTTAAATAAACAATCTGATATAAAAGAAGAAACAAAATCAGGTCTGGGTGGTTTAGAGAGGAATGTTGATTCAATTACATATAATGATCTGATTGTTGGATATGGTATGTCTTATAATAATAAAGTGTACGAGTTCAGAAAATTGGCATTGATGCCTTTTGCATCTGCAGATTATGAATATAATTTTTCACATAAACCATTACGAGTTGCATCATATTTTGTTGATATGGGAACTGATTATAAATTTATTACGAAGACAGATAAAAATAATTTGCATAAATTATCTTTATCAATGGGTTTAAGTTTTGCAAGAAATGATGTAAAAAAT
>CAUTVF010000075.1:0-3376 GCA_963541805.1 uncultured Alphaproteobacteria bacterium | reverse complement strand
AACATACCCAATCGTTATACGAAAATCTTGCAAACACCATAAAGCTTGCTATAATTGCGAAATAGTGTAAACAATTACACGCAGCTTTGGTGGAGAGATCATGAATATATTCTTAATATTAATGGTATCAATTTCTATGACAGGATACCAATATTACAACAAAATCAAAAATTACATTGCGGGACGTGAAGAGTTTTCATCAGTTGAAGAAAATCAATTAAAATTTTCTTTGGAATGTTTAAAAGAGATGCATTTAAAAAATGTTAATATACATAACTCGTCACGTGAAAGATTGCCGATTAATACACCTCTTGCTGCGGATAAAACATGTGGAATAAATCAAGATAAAATGTTCTCAGTTAAGTTTTGTGTTAACCCTGGATCAAGTGCGGTAATTGGGGGCGGCGGAAGTGGTAAGTCAAAAGGTAAAGGCACCGGCGGAGCATCAATTAATGCAGAGGGTTGTTTTGCATCAGAAAATATAATGCAATATGTTGTATCTGTTTTAGATACAGATATAAGCAGCGACCAATATGCACTGATATTAAATCAAGATGTATCATTTATCAGTTCAAATGGAAATTTAAAGGGTCCGTCTGCATCAAAAACTGTCCCTGCCGAAGTTTTAAAGTCTTTACCGGTCAACGTTAAAATCCCAAACAATCGGGCAATTCTTATATATGCTGCTACGACTGCCGAAACTAATCTTGCAATCGAAAAAAATTTAACTGAAGGTAAATTGTCAGAATACGCAAAGGAATTAAATCCTGAATGCTTAAATTATGAAGATTATAATTCTGATGGCAACTCACATAAGCATCAATGTATTTCAAAACGTGGTTGGACTTACAGTCCTCAATCATGTACATGGATTTGCCCACAATTAACAATTGATGAAATTACCCAGTGGAAAGAATTTAAAGAATGCAAGGAAAAAGGCGGATTACTCTTAGTCAAAGAACTAACCCCTGATGGGAAGAAATTTGCATGTGTTGCAGATTATAAAGAATTGTTCAGTGGGAATGTTTGTAATGGAAAAAATGGGTTTATTGAAATCGAAGAACATGGAAGTGGAAAAAACAAACAATTTATTGCCGTATGTATGGAAAAGAAAAAAGCAGATTCTGGTTGTTCAATTTGTCAGGTTCCCGTTGCAGATTTCAGTAGTGGAAAGTGGATATGTTCATTCCCTCGCGAAGGTGGGTCTGGCGCTGTAAATTTGGTTGCTGATACCGGTATAAAGTTTGTTATGAATAATTGGAATAATGATTCAAATAAAGACGTAAGTTATATAAAAAATGCTGGATGCCTTAAAGGGTGTGAACGTCTTATTGATAATCGTTTCCTAAAGTGGGATGCAGAACAAAGATTATTTAAATGTACAGGATGCCCAAGTGGACAATATCAAGAGTTTGATAAACAGGGTGGTAGTAGATGTGTTTCGCCGAAGTGTGCCGGCAATTTAATATATGTTGAAGAACTTGATAGGTGTATTGCCGTCAAATGGTGTAGGATTAAGGATGATGACGAAACACTCGCAAGAAAAGGAATCTTCCAGGGTGATTTAAAAGGAAACTGCCCTGGAGAGGACACAATGAAAACGGTAAAATTAAAAAGGACAGCTTCCTCTGATGTTAAGTCGGTTAATATTAGTGTAACTACATTATTTAGGAAAACATACAATCCAAAAAATAAATGTTTTTATTGCCGAATAGTAACACCAGAACCAATAAATGGCATAACGGGAAAGTTAATTGATGCAAATGAAAGTGGTTATAATGATATACATAAAACGGATATCATACGTGAAATATTTAAAAACATAGTTGATTTTGTAAAAAATGTTAATTTACTTACATCTGATGCGCATGCTGAGGAATCTTCAAATGATGGAAAAGCTACAATAAAAGATAAAACAGATGATGAAGAGTATTTAGTTGATGTAAATATGTTTCCTCCATATGTTGGGGATGAAAATGCGACTTCTGTGGGGGAGCTTTTATACATAAAAACAACAGAGGCTGAAATTAACAGCAACTCTTCAGATGAAACAAAGCTTATGTACTGTGATAATGATGTAAATAGTTATAAGTTAAAACATACTATGAGTGGCTTTATTGAAACCGACAGAACGGTTTGTACAAATTGTGCAGGAATGGGTGGAACTTGCAAATATGCGCAGGCAAAACCAACAGTTGCCGAAGTTGCAACAAATGGTGCCGGGAAAGGCAATGGCGGATCTGGTGCCAGGGTTGGTTTGTGGATGCGACAATCTGACGAGGACAGTGGGTATGCCAGTGGTTTGGGCAAGAATCGTGATGATGTAAATAAATATGTAAAAATGTGGAGTTCTACCGGTGGCTGCTTTATGGAGTGTAATTATAATGATTCTGGTTGCAACGTTCTTCCTGGATTCAAAAGGTTTTACAGAAGTACTGCCAGCTGGGCCGACGGATGCAATAATAAATTGAGTGGATTTCCAAACAGCAGTGCCGGTGGTTGGTCAGGCGCAATCAGAAATTTTGATTTGGATCAAAAACCATTTAAAGTACAGGTCAGTTCATATGATTATGGATTCAGGTTAACCCAGTTGCCTGAAACACCAAAGGGGGTAATTGATGGTAGTTGCGACAATAAACTATGCACAAATAAACCAAGTTTAAATTATTGTTCACTGTATTGGGATGGGAAAACAGAAGTTAAAGGAGTAACAACACTTACGAAATACTTGTACGATAAAGATAGTGGGATGGTACTTTGTTGGCCAAGATTAAGTACGATTGCACCGAAGGATGGTATAAAAACAAATGGCCTAACAGAAGCACAGAGAAAAGAAGAAGAGGCAAAGAAAGAACGCTATAAACCAAATGATATAGATATAATGTTCACTGGTGGAAGTAATGACGCAATAAAAAATTGCGAGACCCGGGATACATTTGGGACATCAACCTGTATAGGGCAGATAGTCAGGGGAAATGGGGGTAGTCCAATAGAATTGGGCAGAATAGTTCCAAATTCTGGAGGGGCGGCACGGTATACAACAACATTGGCAGATATATCATATAGAAATCAAATAAAATGTAATTATGAAAAAGGATATTGCGAAGTAACACCAGGAAAACCTAAGAGCTGTGGAGATGGCGAGGGAACATTACACAAAGACATAATAGATTATCTGGGTAGTATAGGAATGATAAAATCAGACGTAGCTAATAGTAGTAATGGAAACGATTATGCTACAAATAATTGTAAGCCAGGATACAGGTTAGGAGTTACCTGGAAAGTTAGGTACGTAACATTTAACCCAGCAGAAGATAATCAAATTAGTAATAACAATGTCTTAAAGACAAGGGTATTACATGAGAATTGTAGTTTC
>CAUTVF010000074.1:0-3394 GCA_963541805.1 uncultured Alphaproteobacteria bacterium | reverse complement strand
ATCAACGGCGGTCATAAACAACTTTGTATCCATTTCCAGTACTTTATCATTTGTTGTTGGGATAACTTTTTCATAATTTGGAAATTTTCCCTCAATTAATTTTGAAGTAATAACTATACTCCCAAAAGAAAAACGTATCTTTGATTCAGATGTTTCAACCTTGACTTCTGACGATGCAGTATCTAGCAACTTGCGTAACTCAGAAACCAACTTACTTGGCATTATTATACCTGGCATACTATCGCTTAAACCAGTTGGGCAATCAACATCCATTAAGGCTAAACGATGGCCATCTGTTGCAACGGCACGTAACATTTTATTGTCTTTTACATTTGCAACATGAAGATAAATTCCGTTTAAAGAGTATCTTGCTTCTTCAGTTGAAACAGCAAATTTAGTTTTATCTATTAATTTAATTAAATCATCTGGGGATACAGAAAATTTAAACGGAATATCACCTGTTGCCATTATTGGAAAATCATCAATTGGAAGCGTTGGAAGTGAAAATTCTCCTTTGCCTGCAGTAATATGAAGCTCAGATCCAATGGTCTCCATCACAATCTCCCCATCTGGAAGACGTCTAACAATTTCAAATAAGGTTGAAGCCGACACAGTTATACCTCCTTTTGCAAGGATACCCGCATCCACTTGTTCTACAATTTCTATATCAATATTCGTTGCCGTAAACTTCAATGTATCTCCGGCTTCTATTTTAATATTTAGTAAAATTGGAATTGTACTCTTTCTCTCTGTAATTGAATATATATGAGAAACAACTGGCAATAAATCTTTTTTTTCTATCGTAACCTTCATTTAATACCTTACCTTACACATATTGATATGACTAATACAAAAATAAATACAGGCCCAGTTTCATATTTTTTTTAATTTTTTGCAAGTAATATTTTATCAATTAATTACATCCCTGAATTAGATTTTCTATTGTTTCAATTTGCCTAGAAAAATTTATATCGTTATTCATCAAATTTTCTATTTTTTTAACCGCATACAAGACGGTTGCATGATTTTTTCCACCAAACATTTTACCAATTTCATTAAATGTTTTATTTGTAAATTTTTTTGATAAATACATTGCAATTTGCCTAGGAGTAGAAATATTTTTCTCCTTAATATAAGAATCTAATTTAGTGGTTGATATTCCAAAAAAATCACATACATATTTTTTAATATCAACTATGCTACAATTTGTACATGTTTCAGAGGTATAAAACAAATCGCTTAACAAAGTATTAATTTTTGTTACATTTAAATCAATATCTGTTAGAGATGAATACATAAATATACGCTTAATTGCTCCATCAATTTGTTTAGCATTTAATTGTTTTAATGCCAAAAACTCAATAACATCATTTGATAAATTAACACCGTTTATATTTAATTTTTTTTCTATAATTTTTTTTCTCAACTCTGTATTAAAAACGGGAATTTCAATTGTTAAATTTGATGCAATTTCATTTGCTAACACTTTAGATAACCCATCGATTAAGAATGGCGACTCATTTCCAGAAAGAACAATTTTTTTATTCATTTGTTTCAATTCATTAATCGTATGAAAAAATTCATTTTCTGTAGATTCACGGCCAGATAAAAAATGAACATCATCAACTATTAAACAATAAGTGCTACGTAAATCATCTTTAAACTCAATTAACGTTTTTTCTTTTGAATGTTTTATAAATGAATACATAAATTTTTCTGCAGTCATATATAAAACCTTTGCATCTGGTTTTAAAGATATAATTCGATTACCAATTGCATGCAATAAGTGTGTCTTACCAACTCCACTTTTACCATAAATATAAATTTGATTGAATGTTTCGATATCTATATTTGAAATTTGTCTACACGCTACTGCCGCTAATTCATTTATATTAGTTGTTACAAAATTTTCAAATTTATATGTATTAATTAATCCCCTATTATTTATATTATTCTCATTAACTCCAAAAATTGAGTTATTGGTATTCTCAGAATAATTATCATCATTGAAATTACTGTTTGCAAACACCGAATTTTCAGTTTGTGGCATACCAACAAAATATTTTATATCAGTAACAAATGGATACTCACCTCTGATAGACGAATCAATGATTTTCTGACAATTAGTGATAATATAATCTCTACAAAATGTATTGGGGGCATATACATATACATTTGTAACTCCGTTGCTATTTGTTGCAGAAAAAGATAATTGATTAATCCAAATAAAATCTGATGTGTTAATTTTGCTGTGAATAATATTTTTTAATAATGTAGTATCTATTGGTATAAATGATTGGGTCTGTATATTCATATCAATCTTCACAAGATGCAAGTTCGTATAGGGAGATTTATAAAGTAAAAAAATTTAAAATCAAAAGATAAAAATATTTTTTAATAATTGACACAATAATGATAAAACACATGTTTTTTATTTAAGAAATTAAAAAACTTTATTTTTTATACTCTTACGCAATAGAATCGGAAAAATACTAAACCATAATGGTTAAAAACTTACAATATAGAATCTATAAAAAAAATTTTTATTAAAAAATAGATTATAATTTTACTAGCTTTAGTAGACTAATAATAATTATTGTCAATAAAACGACTTAAAAAGATAAGATCAAACAGTAATAAAATTCGCATCTTCCAATATAAAAGACACAGAATCAGAATCTTTATAATTATTTATCCGAATCATTCCCACAATATCAAAATTTTTTCCAACATTATTTAATAACAATTTACCCATATTTGTATCAACTGATTTAAAACTAATTGTTCTAATAGAAAAATTATTTATATTTGTAAATATAGCTGATAAATGTAAGTTATGTATAATATCTATTTTTGATAATGTTACATCTTTGATCAAAAAAATAGGTTCCGGATTTTTCTCCCCGAAAGGGGATAGCTTTTCAATATTTTTTGCAAATTCTAAATTAACAGCAGATATATTAATTACAGCATCAATATTTAAAACATTAAAAATTTTTTTACCTGCCAACTGCATTGTAATTTCCGTTTGTAAAAAAGAAATAAATCTTTTTTCATTATCCATATGATAAGTAAAACCAGCAGCCATACCATGCCCACCACCTTGAATTAGTATGCCGTGCTCTTTTGCCCTTAACACTAAACTTCCTATATCTATATTTTCGACAGATCTCGCGGATCCTTTTGCGATTCCTGTAGCTTTATCAATAGACGCAATAAATGTCGGTAAATTATATTTTTCCTTAATTTTACCGGCAATTATACCAATAACCCCTGGGTGCCAATTTTCGCCAGATACAAAAATTAAGTTATCATTTTTACAATTTTCAATATCTAATTTTTCATATATTTCATTTAAATATAACCTCTCCATTTCACGGCGTTTTATATTATA
>CAUTVF010000073.1:0-3443 GCA_963541805.1 uncultured Alphaproteobacteria bacterium | reverse complement strand
GATATTTTCATCTATGGGCTTTAAGTATGCAGAAGGTCCACATGTAGAAAATGATTTTTATAATTTTACCGCATTAAATATAGATGAAAATCATCCAGCACGTGATACTAGGGATACTTTTTATTTACAAGATTCTTCTAATTTGTTGCGAACGGAGACATCTGCAATTCAAATACGCAGTATGGAAAAGCAAAAAACTCCAATTAAAATATTTGCCCCGGGTGCGGTTTTTAGAAATGAGTCAGATGCAACACATTCCCCTATGTTTCATCAACTGGAGGGATTATGGGTTGATGTTGATATTACGATGAAAGATTTGTTATCTGTTTTGACAACATTTTTAAAAGAGTTTTTTGTGACTGATAATTTGCCGATTCGAATTCGCCAACATTATTTTCCATTCACAGAACCATCAATTGAAATCGATGTTAAGTGTAGTAAACAAAATGGGCAGATTAAATTGGGTGAAGGTAACGATTGGATAGAAATTTTGGGTGGTGGAATGGTTCATGAAAATGTTTTGAAAATTTGTGGAATCGATCCAGAAAAATATCAAGGATTCGCATTTGGTACGGGGCTTGAAAGGTTGGCAATGTTAAAATATGGGATGCCGGATGTTCGTGAATTTTATAATTCAAACATAGACTGGTTACGTCATTATGGATTTAATTATTTTGATAATCCTAACTCGTCAAATGGATTAAATGGAAATTTATAGGATTATAAATGAAATTTACTTATAACTGGTTGAAAAGACATTTAGATACAAATGCAAGCCCAAAAGAGATTGCCGATAAATTAACAGTCATTGGTTTAGAAATAGAAGATATGGTTGACAAAAGGTCATCATTAAATAGTTTTATTATTGCAAAGATAATTGATGCAACAAAACATCAAAATGCGGACAATTTAAAATTATTAACTGTTGATACAGGTAAAGAGAGGTTACAAATTGTTTGCGGGGCTCCAAATGCGCGACCTGGAATTGTCGGAATCCTTGCTCTTCCTGGTGTTGTGATTCCATCAACAGGTGAAAAGTTAAAAGTTAGTAAAATTCGTGGAATTGAATCAAATGGTATGATGTGTGCAGAAGATGAATTGGGATTAAGTAATCTGCATGATTCAATAATCGAATTACCTGATGATGTTTTACAAAATGTTAAAATTGGTGATCCAGCGACTTCTGCTTTGGAAAAAATGTATAATTTAGATGTTGTTTTTGATGGGGAAATTACATCAAATCGTGCCGATTATTTGGGGGTAGATGGTATAGCATTTGATTTAGCTGCATCGAATATAGGAAGTATTATAGAAAATAAAATAGAAAAACCAGAAAGTGAAATTAAAAATCCAGTTAGTGTTAATATTAAAACTGATTTGTCATGTGTGTTTGCTGGAATTTATATTAAAGGTGTAAATGTTATACAGTCCCCCAAATGGTTAAAAGATTTATTATTAAGTGTTGGTATTAAGCCGATTAATGCAATTGTTGATATATCTAATTTTATTTGTTTAGATATGAACAGGCCACTTCATGTTTTTGATGCAGATAAAATTATTGATAATACTTTAACGGTTCGAAAATCTGTTCAGGGAGAGACGATTTATGCATTAAATGATAAAGTGTATGAATTATCAGATTCTGATATTATTGTTTCATCTGGTAAAGATTTAAACAATATTGAATCAATTGCAGGAGTGATTGGTGGAAAAAGATCATGTGTCACAGATAGTACAAAAAATATATTTATTGAGTCTGCTCTTTTTGATAATGCTTCAATTCGTAAGACTTCAATGCGCCTTGGAATTATTACAGATTCGAAATACAGATTCGAACGATTTGTGTCTTCTTCAACAATTTTACCAGGTTTATACAAAGCTGCAAATTTTATAAAAGAAATTTGTGGGGGGCAAGTTTCTGATGTGGTAATTTCCGGTACAATAAATGATAACAAAAAAAATATACTGTACCCAATAGGGTATTTTAAACAACGAATTGGGATTGATATTCCTGTTGATAAAATGATTGAGATATTAAAAGGTTTGGGTTTTGCGGTAATACAACAGGGAGATTTTTTAAATTTAATTACGCCTGAGCATAGAGGGGATTTAAATACAAAGTATGATGTAACAGAAGAGATAATCAGAATTTATGGGTATGATAAGATTCCTTTGTTGAGTGTTAGAAAAAATGATTTGATTAATCAAAATTTATCGGATTTGAAAAAAGCAGTTTCTCTTGCGAAAAAAACATTATGTGCAAATGGTATGATGGAAGTTTATACAATGATGTTTGGAAACAGTAAACAGCAGTTACCATTTATACAAGAAGGTGAAGATATTGTCAAAATTTTAAATCCTATTTCATCTGATTTGAATTGTATGCGTATATCTCTTATTCCAAATTTACTATCTGCTATGTCAAATAATATTGTTTATGGGAATTATGATTTATCTTTATTTGAATGTGGCCCTATTTTTGATGGGAATAATCCAGGGAATGAACATTTAAATATTGCAGGAGTTCGGTGTGGATATAATTTTAAAAAGAATTGGATGAAACGTGAAAGACGTTTTGATGTTTTTGATGTTAAAAAAGATTTTTGGGATATCATTAGATGTATTAATATCGATACTTCTAAGTTAAAAATCAGATCTGATATAGGTGATTTACCTAATTATTTGAATAGATTTAGATCTGGGGCTGTACTTTATAAAAATAAAGTAATCGGATATTTTGGTGAAGTTCATCCATTTGTTTTAAAAGAATATAATATCAAAAATTTGCCAATTGAATGTTTTGAAATAGATTTTTCACAGCTCCCACAGATAGAATATAATAGATTTACGACAAAAGAAAAATTTATTGTAAATAATTTTCAAAAAATTAATCGTGATTTATCATTTGTTTTGAATAAAAAAATAAAGGCAAATGAATTAATTGATTGTATCAAAAAAACAAATATTTATTTAATTAGAGATATTTATATATTTGATATTTATGAAAATGATAAATTTTTTGGAGATGATTGTCGATCAATTGCATTAACAATTACATTGCAACCTGATAAAAAAACCTTGACTGATTCAGAAATTAATAAAATTATGCAAAATGTTATCGATAGTATTAGTAAAAATTTACAAGGGGTTTTATTGAAGGATTTTGTTAAGTCTAAGTAATCCACATGTAAAAGTACAATTTTTTTGAAAGAAAGTGTCATTTATGAATATAGATTGGTATAATTTATTAATACTGTCATAAAAAGGAAAATTATTTTCATCTATTTCATTTGCAACAATATCCAATTTAAAATTTTGTTCAATTTTTTCTAACTTAATAAAATCAATTATTGCATTGATATCGCTTACTCTTGTTTTAAAAGAATTATTGGATTCTTGGGTGTCAGTAAAATTCTCTGTTTTGATACTATTTATATTTCCTT
>CAUTVF010000072.1:0-3477 GCA_963541805.1 uncultured Alphaproteobacteria bacterium | reverse complement strand
AGACTTATTAAAAGACAATATTCCATCCAGTACGGGCAATTCAATTGAGTCGGATCCAAAAGAAGCAACAATATTAACATGCGCTATTTTTGAAATAATCTTACTTGTTAGATCGGTAGGTTTGAATAATGGAACATTTATATTGCAATCGATAACTTTATTAACATTCCCTATATTTGATTTAAAAGAACGGATTGTTTTAATAATTGTAAGCATATTATCAATATAATTATCATTGTTTTTTTTGATTTCAAATGTTGAAAATCTTTCCAGTATCAGTAAAGATTTGTCAGAATTACCATAAAAATTATCCCATAACTCCTCAGTTATAAATGGCATAAATGGATGCAAATATTTTAAAATATTCTTAAATATAAACCTTGATATTGTTTTCGTTTGCTTTGCATAATTATCATTACTTTCAAACACAACCTTAACCATCTCAATATAAAAAGAACAAAAAGTATCCCATACAAAATCGTATAAACACATAACAGCATCTGAAAAATTATATTCATTCAGCAAATTTGTAACTTTAGAAAATACAGAAAAAGCAGAATTTGTAATCCATTTATTAATGTCATGGTCAGGAAGTAAATTATAAATATCCAAGAAATCATTATCTGATAAATCGTTTGAATCAAAAACTTCGTTAAGTTCAAAAAATTTTGCAGCATTCCACAACTTGGTTGAAAAGTCCCTCCACCCTGTTAATTGATGTTCGTTAAATTTTATATCCGCCCCTGGTTTTACTTGGGACACTAAATACGCACGTAGAGCATCAGCAGAATATTTATTAATCATATCAATTGGATCTACTCCGTTACCTTTAGATTTACTCATTTTCTGTCCCCTGGAATCACGGATCAAACCATGTATAAAAACTGTATTAAATGGATGAGAATCCCCAGATGGTAAAACATCATGCATACAATACATACCGGCCATAATCATACGTGCTACCCAAAAGAAAATAATATCAAAACCAGTAATTAATAAAGTATTTGGATAAAATTTTGATAAACCTAATTTATCTTGTACTTCTTTGCTATCTCCCCAACCAAGAGTTGCGAATGGCCATAATGCAGATGAAAACCAAGTATCCAAAACATTTTCATCGCGCTTTAGATCATCTGGTAATAATTTTTTTCCATAAAACTTTTCAGCAGCGGCATATGCTTCTTCTTCTGTCATTTCACAGAATTGCTTTCCATCCATACCATACCAAACTGGTATTTGATGTCCCCACCAAAGAGAACGCGAAATACACCATGGTCTGATATTTTCCATAAAATGGAAATAGGTATTCTCTCTATACTTAGGAATAAATTTTATTATTCCATTTTTGACAATATCAATTACCCCATATTTCTTAACCAAAGTTTCAGTATCAACAAACCACTGCTCCGTCTGCATTGGTTCAATGATTGTTCCTGATCTTTCTCCATACGGAACGGATGAAACAATATTTTCAACATGATCCAATAACCCAAGCTCATCTAGGTTTGAAACTATAATATCCCGGACTTTTAATCTATCCAATCCCTGATATTTTGTGGGAGCATTTGAATTCATTTTTCCATTTAAATCAAAAACAGAAACACAAGACAAATTATGACGCTTTCCAACCTCGTAGTCATTAAAATCATGTGCTGGTGTTATTTTAACAAATCCACTCCCTTTATTAGGATCTGCATATTCATCTGCAATAATTGGAATTTCTTTTCCACAAATAGGAACAATAACAGTTTTACCAATTAAATGATTAAATTGTTTATTATCTGGATGCACTGCAACAGCAGCATCAACAAAAATCGTCTCTGGTCGCGTTGTCGCAACAAGAATAAAATCATTTATATTTTTGATCTGATATTTCAGATAATACATATGTTTTTTTTCTTCTCTAAGTTCAACCTCAACATCAGATATTGCAGTTTGTAAACGAATATCCCAATTGACAAGACGCAAATCTTTATAAATTAAACCATCTTTATATAGACTTACAAAAAATTTTAAAACTGCTTTTGATAACAGATCATCCATTGTAAATCGCGCACGCGACCAATCAGGTGAAATTCCCAAAGCTCGCAATTGTTTGACAATCTGACCACCAGAATAATTTTTCCAATTCCACATACGTTTTATAAATTCAGATCTTCCCAAATCATAACGAGATATCCCCTCTTTATCCATTTGTTTCTCAACAACCATTTGTGCCATAATTCCAGCGTGATCCATTCCAGGCTGCCAAAGTACAGATTTTCCACACATTCTATTAAAACGAACAATAACATCTTGAAGAGAATTATCTAAAGCATGACCTAAATGTGCGATACCTGTTACGTTTGGAGGAGGCATCATTATTGAAAAATTATTATCTGGATTGATGTCTGCAGTAGCTACATCAACTTTAAACGCACCACTATTTTCCCATTTCTCATAAATCTTATGTTCTAATTCGTTAAAATTAAATCTACTTTCTAACATAATTTATATCCATAAATAAAATCAAACGATTAAGCATACAAAACAGGCAATAAAAAGCAATTACAAAAATAACAAAAAATCCCCCAAAAAGGGGGATAAGATTAACCAGATTTTATTAGAAGTATAATCCGCCAGCAGATTTACCTTCCACTCGTTGTCTTTTTTGCTTTTCCGATTTAGACTCACACAAGGTCACAGTTTCGATAAGTAGTGAATAATCACCACCCACTAGTGCATCAATAAAATCACTAGATAGGCAAAAATAATCATCAAATCTAATTACTTCTCCTCCAACTTGTAAATACCATTTAACTGTAAGTTCCGTATTAGCAGGTAGTATTTTAGAAATGTTGACTGGTCTAAAAAATATTTCATCAACATTATCAAAATAGCCAATCTCCAACTGCTTAAATGAATTAACTGTGTGTTTTTCTAATTTTCCACCTTTCATAAACTCTACACTGATATCAAATAATGGACCATTTTCATCAATGATATTTTGAAAATCCAATACCTGACCAATTTTAGAATTCCGAGCAATTGTGGCATCTTCTAAATGTTCACAATAAGCGGCAAACGGAACGAAAGCAAGCAGTACAACCAGTACATAAAACCTAACAAACAAAAATCCTTTCATAAGAATTTCCTCCTACAAATATCGCTCTAGCAATAAATCTTGCGCTCACACAATATACAAAAAAAATTATTTGTCAATAATATAAAATAATAACTAAAAATTATTTATTACTAAAATCTAAATTTCCAATTTGTAATAATTTGAAACAAGTTTTGAATATTATTTTCCATATAATTATGTACCATAAACACAGGTTAGAGATTGAAGGGTTAGGTAAAAATGAAAGATAACTTACAAACACAACAAAAAATTTTCGCAGTTGTAAAGGAAGATATGGAATCTGTTAATACAAATATTCATCCGACTGCAATTATTGAAGATGGCGCAGTAATAGAAGACGGCGTTAAAATCGG
>CAUTVF010000071.1:0-3572 GCA_963541805.1 uncultured Alphaproteobacteria bacterium | reverse complement strand
ACACTATTTGACGACATAGTCACACCGATAAAATCAATCTTAAAGAAAAAACATGGTGTCATCGTAACCGTTGATAATTTATCAGACTTTTTAGGAATTCGTAAATTTGATTTTGGAACAGTTAAAGAAATTGCAGAAGTTGGAGTCGTAAATGGACTTGCATGGACTGGTGTTGGAGGAGATATTTTAACAATTGAATCCGTCCAAATGTTTGGTAAAGGTAAATGTACACTAACTGGACATTTAGGAGATGTTATGAAAGAATCTATACAAACCGCCCATTCATTCGTAAAATCGAATGCAAATACCTTTGGGATATCTGCAAAACTATTTGATCGTATTGATATTCATGTACATGTTCCTGAAGGTGCAACACCAAAAGACGGGCCATCGGCAGGGGTAGCAATGTCAGTTTCTATGGTATCTATGTTAACAGGAATTCCAATTAAAAAAGATATCGCAATGACCGGTGAAATTACATTGCGTGGACGTGTTCTACCAATTGGAGGATTGAAAGAAAAGTTACTTGCAGCACTTCGAGGCGGAATTAAAACAGTTTTAATCCCAAAAGAGAATGAAAAAGATTTAGAAGAAATTCCAGAAATAATAAAAAAAGGATTAAAAATAATTACAATTAAAGATGCAAAAGAGGCCTTGGGTTATGCTTTAATTAATAAAATAAATCCGATTACAGAGCATCTAACAGATACTGATTTTGTTATAAAAAATAATGATGAAATATTAGAATCTGCATAAAAATGCCTCCAGTTACATAAATGGAGGCGGGCATATACAATCAGAAAAGTCTCGTCGTCGCATGGAGAACATATCCAGCAACAATGATTAACCCAATGACATATGCAACAGCAAGCAAAATCATAAAAGTTGTTTCTTTTTGTCTTGTTTCTTTCATACTTTGCTTGTCAAATGAATCTTCTTCATCTGGTAATTGCACAAAAATACCTCCTAAAATTATAAGTGGTGACATGGTAATTGAATATTAATATTTGTCAAACAAAAAACCTCCAAAAAAGGAGGTTAAAAACATAACAAATAGATAAAGATAATATTAAACTTTTAAATTTAATCCATCTTCAACAGCAGTCTCAGATACATCATTTTTTTCAATTAAAGCATCTCTTTCATTTGCAATTTTCTTTACTTCTCTACTATAAGCCCCTGTTCCAACCGGTATTAACCTACCAACAATCACATTTTCTTTTAATGCAACAAATTCATCAGTTTTACCAGCAACAGCAGCCTCCGTTAATACACGTGTTGTTTCTTGGAATGATGCGGCTGAAATGAAACTTGCCGTCTGAAGCGATGCTCTTGTAATTCCCAACAAAACAGGTTCCGCTGTCGCTGGTTTTCCACCATTTGCAATCGCTTTTTTGTTTTCTGCAATAAAATCATTTAAGCTTACAACTTCACCCTCAACAAATATTGTTGACCCTGGATTTGTAATTTCCTTTTTCTTTAACATTTGGCGAACAATAATCTCAATGTGCTTATCATTTATTTGAACACCTTGCAAACGATAAACATCTTGAACTTCATCAACCATATAACGCGCCAAGGCAACAACCCCCATTACACGTAAAATATCATGCGGAGATAATTCACCATCCGTAATCTTATCACCCTTTCTTACAATATCACCATGCTGAACAAGTACTTGTGCAGATTTTGATATATACATATCGACAGGATCACAATCATCATCAGGAATAATTGATATTTTATGTTTTGCTTTTACATCATCACCAAAATCAATCACACCATCACATGGAGCAATTACCGCAACATCTTTTGGATTCCGAGCTTCAAATAAATCAACAATACGTGGAAGACCTCCAGTAATATCCTTACTTTTTGATCCCTCTAATGGAATATATGCAATAACATCACCAACATTTACTTCTGTTGCATTATTTACAACCAATACAGTCCCGACAGACAACATATAGCGTGCATCCATATGATTATTTAATTTCAATACCTCTCCATTTTTATCAGTAATAGTTAATTGAGGTCTCAAATTTTTTCCTTTATATGATGTTCTCCAATCAATAACAGTTTTTGACGAAATACCCGTTGTCTCATTGAATACTTCAGAAAATGATAACGCATCCACTAAATCTACATATGTAAGTGTTCCTGCTTTTTCTGTTATAACAGGACGAATATAAGGATTCCATTCAACAATTTTTTCACCCTTTGTTGCTTTACCACCATCTTTTAAAAATAACTTAGCACCATATGGAACTTTATGACGAGAAACCTCTTTTCCAGAAGAATCTTTCAATACAACCTCCATATTTCTAGTAATAACAATTTCTTCACCTACTGAATTAACTAAAGTTTTTGGATGATCAAAAGATACCACCGCATCAAAAGGAGCTTCAATTGATGAATGCTCTGCTCCCCTCTGTGCAGCACCTCCAATATGGAATGTTCTCATTGTTAATTGCGTTCCAGGTTCACCAATTGATTGAGCTGCCATAATACCAACAGCCTCACCAACATTTACCATTTTTCCACGTGATAAATCACGTCCATAACATTTTGCACAAACACCATCATGAGATTCGCACGTTAAAACAGATCTCATAAACACAGATTCAATTCCAGCTGCCTCAATCAAAGGTAAATGACGTTCCAAAACTTCATCACCTTTCTTAACAATTACCTCTCCTGTTTTGGTATTAATGATATCCTCATTTGGGCATCTTCCAATAATACGATCAGCTAAGCTTTCAACAACCACACCATCCTTTACAACAGATCGAACCTCAACCCCCTTTTCAGTTCCACAATCTTCTTCTTTTATAACTACATCTTGAGCAACGTCCACTAATCTTCTTGTCAAATATCCAGCATTAGCTGTTTTAAGCGCAGTATCTGACATACCTTTTCTAGAACCATGTGTTGAATTAAAGAATTCAGAAACCGTCAAACCCTCTTTAAAGTTAGACTTAATAGGCATTTCAATAATTTCACCGGACGATTTTGCCATCAGTCCACGCATACCACCCAATTGTTTGATTTGCGTTTTTGATCCACGTGCTCCAGAGTGAGCCATCATATACATAGTATTATACTTTCCATCTGGCCCAATTTTAGAAATTGTATCCATCATCTCTGATGCTAGCAATTCCGAACAGGTAGTCCAAGTATTAACAATTTTATTATATCGTTCTTTTTTAGTAATTAAACCATCCATGTATTGTTTTTCAAACAAGGACACTTCTTTCTCAGCAGCTGAAACTCGATCTGCCTTTGTTGATGGAATCCAAATATCAGATGTTGCAAAAGAAACACCAGACTTAGTTGCATACTTAAATCCCATGGGCAATAACTCATTTGCAAAATTAACCGTAGCCTCTTGCCCACAATGGAAATAAATCAAACCAATCAACTTATCTAAATCTTTTGTTCCTAATTGTTTATTAACCATACTGAAAGTTATTTTTTCATGTCTTGGCAAGATTGATGAAAATATAATCCGTCCAGCAGTTGTATCATAAATTTTACCATCCAATTCACAACGAGCTTTAATTTTAGAATTA
>CAUTVF010000070.1:0-3865 GCA_963541805.1 uncultured Alphaproteobacteria bacterium | reverse complement strand
TCCCCTACTCATCAAATCTGCAACAAACTCTACTACTTTATCTGACATAATAATCCTTTTGTTTATTTACTTTGGCTGAAATATAGTATAGATTGCAAAAATAGTCAAATATAGCCACAGGATTGATATGTTATTAAGTGATTTTGATTTTAATTTACCAGAAGATTTAATTGCAAAATATCCTCTAAAAAATCGTGAGGATGCACGGTTTTTAATTGTGAATCCAATTGGGCATGATGATGGGGATGCTACTTTGCAAGATAAACATGTTTTTGATTTGCCAAATTTTCTAACCGATAAAGATGTTATTGTATTTAATGATACAAAAGTTATTCCTGTCAGATTAAATGGATTAAAAGATACAAGCAATATTGAAGTAACATTATTTGAACAAATCGATCATAATAAATGGCAAGCATTTTGTAAAAAAACAAAAAAGTTGAATGTTAATGATAAAATAGTTTTTGCAGATGATTTTTTTGCAACTATTCTCAAAAAAGATGGAAGCAATGGTACATTACTTCAATTTAATGTTTCAGACAACAATTTAATTAATGCTTTATTCAAATATGGGATTATGCCTTTACCACCATATATTAAACGAGAATTTGAACAAAGTGATTTCGAAACATATCAAACAGTTTATGCAAAACATTTTGGGGCGGTTGCTTCACCAACAGCAGGATTGCATTTTACAGAAAATATTTTAAATAATATCAAAAAAATTGGAACAAAACTTGTATGGGTAACTCTGCATGTTGGAGCAGGAACATTTCTACCTGTCAAAGAAGATGATATATCAAAGCATAAAATGCATAAAGAATTTGGAATAATAAGCAAAGAAGCTGCTGATACTATAAACACAGTCAAGCAAAATGGTGGTAGGGTATTTGCAATTGGGACTACAGCCCTTCGATTATTGGAAAGTGCATGCAATGATAATGGTGTGGTAAATCAATTCAATGATTGGACAGATATTTTTATAATCCCAGGATATAAATTTAAAGTTGTAGATGCACTAATGACAAATTTTCATATACCAAAATCAACTTTATTTATGCTTGTATCTGCATTTGCTGGAATTAAAAATATGAAATATGCATATAATCATGCAATTGAGAATAAATATAGATTTTATTCATATGGTGATTCATCATTACTATTCAAACAATAAATTATAAAAATAAAAACCTTACATAAGTGAGGTCTAGTTGATGAGGTAATACTGCCAATACTAATCAGTATAATCCGAAGATGGATCATAGTCATCATCGAAAGCTTTGTCATCTCCGTAATCCAGAAAACAGCTTTCCAATCTAGCGCCATGCTTTAGGTATAACAACTCTTCCATGTTCTCAGCAATCTCACGCACCCTTTGATAAGTGGAATTATTTTCCTCGATATGTTCAGAAAGCCTACAATCTAACACTTCAACAGCAGTACATAACCGATTAATTTCACCGGATAATTTTATAAGCATTCCTTCCAATTCTAAATAATCCACTACACGATCATCCATAAAAATACCTCCAAAATCAAACTTGTACAAAATTTTAAACAAATATAATTTTATGTCAAGTAATAAAAAGAAGATGAAAATAAACCGACAACAACTATAACGACTGTATTTCAAATAATACATTAAACACTAAAATCAACAGAAATTTAATGTAAATTAAAAAAACTGCTTCAGCCAAGATGTAGACTTAACATTTCGTGTGCCAAAACGCGACCTGTAACCATTCAATGCTTCAATTGGATTTGGGTGTCCATGAAATATTAAAATCTTTGTTTCACGAGGCAGTTTTGGTTCCATAAAATAATTTAATGGAAAATATTTCATACAATGACGTTTAAAACTTACACACCAATTTTTAGGCCAATAATTTAACACTCCTTTATCATTCATCGCATAAGATAAATATGCTTGCTCATTTCTAAATCGTTTTTTTATTGCTTCAAAATTATTTTCAAAATATTGCAATATATCAGCATATTTTCCTATATTAAATCTAAACACAGAAGAATTACCAATTATTCTTTTAAAATCCCAATCTTTGATAATAAAAAATTCACCTGGCAAATTAAAAAAATCATCAATTTTATTAGTAATAACGATATCGATATCTAAAAATAATGCTCTTCCCTGTAAATTTCCAAGTATTTTATTAAAAACACTAATCTTTCTCCATCCTCGTTCTGGCCCATTATTTGAAAAATTTATTTTCGGTAGTGGAAAAGTTTCTATGCCAGAAACCAAACCATCAGTATTATCTGTAAAACAAATAAATCTGTGTGGAATTGATAAATTATTTTTGACAGATTTATATAATCTATTGACATAATCAGGGCCAAACTTATTTCCCCACTTCATACAAATAACATTATTTTGAATAACACGATTATTTATTTTTTTTGATAATTTGCTCATGGATGAATTATATTAAATTACAAAACATTTACAATATATTTTAACATTCAGTAAATGAATTGATATTTAATTAACAAAGTGATAGATTTTGCAAATCAAAAAATTAACAAAAAGGTTTTAAAATGTGTAATACAAATTTACTATGTATTCTTGATGGATTCGGTGTTGGGAACAAAGATAATACTGATGCAGTTTTCATGGCAAAAATGCCAATATTGAACTCACTCCTAAAAAATTACCCTACAACACAAATTGAAGCATCTGGTATTGCTGTTGGTCTTATGGCAGGACAAATGGGAAACTCAGAAGTTGGGCATACAAATATTGGGGCTGGCCGTATAGTTATGCAATTACTACCAAGGATTAAACAAGCCATTGAAACAAATACAATAAAGGATAATAAGGAACTAATAAATTTAATCGATAAGGTGCAAGCAAAACAAGGAAACGTTCATATAATAGGATTGCTTTCAGATGGTGGAGTGCATGCACATATTTCACATATAATTGCTCTATCTAAAGCAATATCAGGTAAATCTATACCCATTTATATACATGTTATAACTGATGGACGTGATGTTTTACCAAAATCTGCAAAAAAATATCTAACACAATTAAAAAATGGACTTGTAAATTACAAAAATATCAAAATTGCAACAATTTCTGGACGTTATTATGCAATGGATAGAAATAAGAATTGGGATAGAACTGAAAAATTTTATAATGCCGTAGTTAATGCAAATGCAGAATATAAATTTAACGATACTGATAAATTAATAGATAATTTTTATTCAAAAAATATTACTGATGAATTTTTCATCCCATCTGTTGCAAATGATTATTGTGGAATGAAAGATGGTGATGCAATTATGATTGCAAACTTTCGTGCAGATAGGGTAAGACAAAGCGCAACCGCATTAGCAGATTTAACTTTTAAAGACTTTACCAGAAATAAGGTTATAAATTTTTCATCTTGTTTAGGAATCGCACAGTATTCAGAAGAATTAAATAAACTATATTCTGTTATGTTTCCACCGGAAGAAATTGGAAACTCTCTTGGAGAGATAATTTCAAAAAATAAATTAAAGCAACTACGGATTGCCGAAACAGAAAAATACGCACACGTAACATTTTTCTTTAATGGAGGAAAAGACAAACAGTTTGAAGAAGAAGATAGAATACTAATTCCATCCCCTGATGTTGCAACGTTTGATATGAAACCATCAATGTCGGCAAAAGAAATTACAGAAAAATTAATTCCAGAAATCCTATCAAAAAAATACTCATTGATTGTATTAAATTTTGCAAATCCAGATATGGTTGGGCATACGGGAAAAATTCCACCAACCATTGAAGCTTTGGAATTTTTGGATGGCTGTCTTGGAAAAATTAAAGATGCAATTTTAAATATAAATGGAACTATGTTTATAACTG
>CAUTVF010000069.1:0-3956 GCA_963541805.1 uncultured Alphaproteobacteria bacterium | reverse complement strand
CCTTGGATTTAATTATCGCAACATCAATATCTTTTAAATCCTGTTTCGACGGTTTTGTTTTGGTAAGCAAGCCCGGCTTTGTCATTAGGGTTGGCATGATATCTTGAGCTCCAACAACACCAAAACCTTTATCTTCAAATTCTTTTATAACAACACGAAATATTCCATCATGTTTTTTCTTATAGAAAAATAATTTTGTAAATATCTTTAAAACTGATAAATTATTAAAACGTACAGCAGCTGAATTAACACCACCAACAATTACAATATTATTAACACGTTCTTTCTTAAAAAATTTTACAACTTTTGAAAAATCTGTTATGAAGCCTTCTTCGTAATGTGACTTTGCCAATTTTTTTATATCGGAGCTCACAAAACCCTTAATACCCATTACTGCAAAAGGAGTTTTATTTTTAACCATATCTTTGACAAGTAACAAAGGGAAATTACCACCCCCTGCTATTAAACCAATTTTTCCAAACCTTTTCTGCGCCTGCTTATTGGTTAAATCCAAAAGCCCATAAGAATTATAACAACCCATAACACCACCAGCCATCTAATATAAAATAACTAAAAGCTGAAATCCATTACTCAATACAACAATCAACAGTTTTCTTAACAAAACTTTTCATTTTTGATATAAGCCCAACATCATTTTTTTTAGAGCAATCCGTTACAACTTCCTTTACTTTTGATGACAATTCTTTCATATCTTTCTCCTTATCTTCTAACCATTTAACATCATCTATATTTAACATATTCATATTCAAACCCCAGAATAAACAATACAATTCATAAGCTTGATCGAATAATTCATATGCTTCATTATCATTTCCCAAACTTTGTTGCTTGGTCCCAACCTCCATCAAGCGCATAGAACTTGACAATAAGTGTTTTGATATACACCAAACTTCTCCTTCATATGTAGGAATGACTTTTTGCATTAAATTTTTACGAAGCTCTCTGACCGTTTTAACCAAGTCATAAAAAGATGTCTTACCAGTTTTTGCACCAGAGAACACTAAATGTTCTTCAATTGAAATTAAATTCATAATACCAATTGTTAAATCCTGATCTGATGACAAATCTTTTGGATTAATTTTTTTTGTATTATCTATTTTTTCTACAAACTCTTTTATACTTTTAATTTTTTTAGATTGTAACATTACCACTTCCTTATTATTTTAGTTTAGACCTTATAAAGTAATTACAAATAAACACAGAAATCACACTTGCAAAAAACAGGAAATATAAAAGGTATACTTTTAGAGCAAAATTAAAATTGAAAATAAGGGCAGCCAAAATCAAAGCCACAACAGGTATTACAACTTTTTCAAATGGGAAATGTGCATGACCCCGTCTTAATTTAATAACTTGATATATTCTGGAAGTAGATAGGTAAACCAAACCACCCAAAAAGTAAGAAAATAAAAATATATCAATATAAAAATCTGGATCTTTCACATAACTAATTACTCCAAAATACATTGGCAAAACAGATGACAGAGAAAGCAACATTAAAATTGTATTTCTAAATCCAAAATTCCAATTTTTCTTATCGAAAAATTTTATCAACCAAAAGCCACCAACGGTCATCAAAGCCCCAAAAAATACACCGACGACACTATCATCTACACCAAGCTTACGGGCAATTCCAATTGAAGCTCCAATTGCAATAGTGCAAACAGTACATGCTGGATTCATTATATTTCTCCTAATTGCTAATGACTTTTTGAGTTTAACATTGAAATATTATGCAATCAAGAATATATTATTACCCATGAAATTAAGTAAAATACTAGACCTTTTGGAATATAGAATATCTGAAAAAAATGATATAGAAATTTCTGGAATATCATTTTCATCAAATAAAATTAACAAAGGAAATTTATTTATTGCTGTAAAAGGGAATACAACAGATGGGGCAATGTTTATTGATAAAGCTATATCAAATGGAGCAGCATCAATAATTTATGATGAAAGATCTATTATAAATAATGATATTAAAAATTTGTGTATAAAAAATAATATTCCTATTTTAAAAGTAAAAAATCCAGAGATTGAAGCAGCAAGAATTTCAAGACTATTTTATCCTAATACCCCTAAGAATATTTATGCAGTTACTGGTACAAATGGGAAAACTACAATTGCCAATTTTACGCAACAATTACTAAATTTACTTGGAATTAATGATACTGCAACTATTGGAACAATGGGATTTAATGTATCTAATAGTAAATTTCAAAAATTATCCGATGAAATTAATTTAATGATTGGAAAAAATCCATTGACTACGCAAGATATAATTACAAACCATAAAATATTAAATATGATAGCAAACAATGGAATTAACAATTTAATAATGGAAGCATCTAGTGACGGCATAGCAAGACACAGATTAGATGAAATTAATTTTACTGCTTGTGCTATCTCTAATTTATCAACAGATCACTTAATCACTCATGGAACAATGAAAGATTATTTAATGGTAAAAATGCAGTTATTTGATAAATTACCAATTGGTGGAACTGCAATTTTTAACACAGACAATGAATATTCAGATCAATTTAAAAAATACATATTAAATTTAAATAATTCTAAAAATCTAGACATTATTGAATATGGTAAAAATGTAGTAGATATCCAACATGGAATTAAACTTCAAAACTATTCATATAACAACGGAAAATATGATTTAGAGATAGTTGTTTTTGGAACACTTTATAAAACTCAATTAAATCTTATTGGAGATTTTCAAATATATAATGCACTAAATGCACTTGCTTTTGTTCTATCAGATAGAAGTATTAATGTGTCAAAGGCAGTAAATGCAATTAAGTATTTGAAAACAGTCAATGGACGTATGGAGTTAGTTGCAACAACAAAAACAGGGGCTAAAGTATATATCGATTATGCACATAATTCTGAGGCATTAAAAAATGCATTAATACAACTGCGACAAATTACAAAAAATAAATTAATATCTGTATCTGGGATCAGTTCTGGTAAATCAACTGAAAGATATGAAACTGCAAAGATTGCAGGGGACTTGGCAGATATCGTAATATTCACTTATTTATCCCCAAGATCAGAAGATGTGAACACAATTATTGAAAAACAACAAAAAATTTATCCACAAGGTCTACATGGTGGTAAAACCAGATACGATGCAATCAAAAAAGCAATTGATATGGCAGAAGATGGAGATACAATTTTAATAAATGGCCAAGGACATGAAAAATTCATAATTGAATACGGAAAACCTGTACCATTTTATGACTGTGATGCAGTTATTAAAATCATATCTGAAAGCTAATTAACTTTTTCAATTTTCAAATTATCACCTGGCAATAATTCTATACACAAAGTTTGCTCTTTTATATAATCCTCGTGTATACCAATTGCTTTTAATAATTCCTTGTCATTTGAGTTAAATATTATCTTAATTCTGTCTGAAACATCTAAACTACGATCTTTACGCATTTCTTGTACTGCTCGAACGAAATCACGTGATATACCATCCAATTTTAACTCTTCTGATATTTCAGTATTAATTATTATAATTGCCGAATTATCTGTTAAAGTTTTTCCGTTAACTCCATCTTTAATTTGCAATTTTTCTTCAAACTCTCCTTTATCTAATACTTCACCTGCAATTTCACAAGTATTCCCAACAATTTTATATTGAAAGTTTTTCGCCGCAGACATAATAGCAGGCAATTTTTTTCCTAAACGTTTACCGACAGCAGGGGTATAAATATATAAAAATTTATTTGCATACTTATCAATATCACTTTCATAAATCACAGCTTTTGAATTAGATTCAGACATAATAATATCGTTGTATTTAGATAAATTAGTATCTCCAACTATTTTTATATCCGCAATCGGTTGACGAATTTTAATGCCAGCTTCTTCCCGTAAATTTTTAACCAAACTACAAATATTTTTAACAG
>CAUTVF010000068.1:0-4326 GCA_963541805.1 uncultured Alphaproteobacteria bacterium | reverse complement strand
TAGATAGATCTTCTATATATCCTCTTCAATTTCTTCCTGGAATTTTAACACAAAATACAATATATTAAAAGAGAATTTATAAACTTTTCTTAAACATGTTTGACCAATTTTGTCTCATAACAGTATTGATCTTTTTTTTAATAAACCCAGATGGAGAACATTCAGGCCTATCATTTAAAATTTTTATAATTTGTTCAAGAGGATCATGGGTTAATACGTTATCAAAAACATAAGAAGAAAAACAACTATCACCAATAATAGTATCCCATCCTTTAGGAATAAAAACAAAGTTCTCTATTGGAATTATATTCTTTCTACCATTATTATTTATTTTGTAAAAATCCTTTGATATCAAGTAAGTCTGTCTTACTAGAGAGTTGTTTATAATAGTTTTTGTTATATTAAAAATAGTTTCATTAGGTTTGGTAATGGTATTTTCATTAGAATTTTTAACAATAATATTGTCAGATGACAACGCAACACCAGGTAATATAAAACCCATTCTGTAAGTTGCTTTATTTATACTTTCAAGTATGTTGTTATCATTAGCTTGTTTTAAGAATCCTTCTATTTCTTGACTCGCAATAAGCATTGTGCATATCCCATTATAATAAAAACCTTCCGCATCTTCACAAGTTTTTTTCATCAATTTTACGTATTCGTCCGTTAACGTATTTATTACCCTGTTTACCGCCATATCAACCATTTTTTCCGAGTTAATCTGTTTTAAAATTTGGACAGTAATGTCATTAGATGAATTAATTGAATTAGAAATTGTAGAGACAATACAATTCCTATACACCGGATAACATTCTAGAGATAAATTTATTATTTTATCTTCAAGCAATGGATTATTAACAGACACACAACCTTTTAGACCGGTACCACAACTGCGTTCGGAACAGGAATAGAAATCATTTAAACATCTATTAAAATATTTTGTATAAGCACGTAAATCAGTAAGATTATTATTAACTTGTTTTTTCAAATTATTCATTTCTTTTATTTTTTGCTCACGAACAGTATTATCCGGTATCAAATCCAATATCTGAGATCGAATACTTTCATTTGCAAAAAGCAAAAAAACATCAGTAAAATTAGAAAAAGCAAGTAGAAATAAACAAAAAATAAAACGTGTGATAAATAATATTTGCTTCATAATAAAATAATATCACACGTTCTATTTAAAATGAATCTAATTTTTAATAAATTGGAAACTTTGTGCACAAATCAATAACTTTTTGTTTTACAGTTGCAACAACTTTATTGATTTCTGCATCGTTATTTTTATTTTCAACATATCCAACAATTGCTTCATTAATCAGATCTGCAATATGTTCAAATTCACTTTCTTTAAATCCACGCGTAGTTCCTGCTGGAGTTCCCAATCTAATTCCGCTGGTAATTGTTGGTGGTAAAGGTTCATTTGGAATACTGTTTTTATTACACGTAATTCCACAGTTTTCCAACATTAAATCAGCTTCCGCCCCAGATATTGATTTTTTACGCAAATCAACAAGTAATAAATGTGTATCAGTTCCCCCACTTACAAGGTCAAAACCAGAATTCAACAAACGCTTTGCCAAAGAAGCTGCATTTTTCTTTATTTGTATTTGATATTGTTTAAATTCATCCGTCAATGCTTCCCCAAATGCAACTGCCTTACCAGCAATCACATGTTCTAAAGGCCCACCCTGGACGCCAGGAAACACAGCTTTATCAATTTTCTTTGCAATATCCTCTTTATTTGTCAAAATAATTCCACCCCGCGGGCCTCTAAGTGTTTTATGAGTAGTTGAAGTTATAACATCTGCAATATCAATTGGAGAATTATGCAAACCAGCAGCAACCAAGCCAGCAAAGTGAGCCATATCAACCATTAAATACGCCCCAACAGAATCAGCAATATTACGGAATCTCACAAAATCTATCTCACGAGGATAAGCAGAACCACCAGCAATAATAATTTTGGGTTTATTTTCTTTTGCCAATGTTTCAACTTGATCATAGTCAATAAACCCATCATCAGTTAGCCCATACTGAATAGAATTAAACCATTTTCCAGATATTGTAGGTCGTGCTCCATGCGTTAAATGTCCACCAGCGGCAAGTGACATCCCTAAAATAGTATCCCCTGCTTTTGCAAGTGCAAAAAACGCAGATAAATTTGCATTAGCACCGCTATGAGGTTGAACATTCGCAAAATTACAACCAAATAACTTTTTAACACGCTCAATACATAAGCTTTCTATTTCGTCAATATATTTACACCCTTGATAATAACGCTTATTCGGATAACCCTCAGCATACTTATTCGTAAGTATAGACCCCATTGCTTCTAGAACCGCTTTTGATACTATATTTTCAGATGCTATTAATTCTATTTGATTTTGCTGTCGATTAAGTTCATTGTTAATTGATTTATAAATTGCCTCATCGGAACACTGTAAATCAGAGTTAAAAAATCTATCTAAATAATTGCTTGCATACTTTACCATGATTGTTCTCCTTATTTCTTTTGAGATTTATTAAATATAACTAAACGGAATTATGATATTTTTGATAATCTTCGTAGATGTCGTAAAGATTTCGTATCAAATTCAGTTGCCAAAAAAGTATCAATACATTTAATTACTAGATCATTTTTAACCACCCTTGCTCCAAAAATTAATACATTTGCATTATTATGTTCACGTGCAAGTTTTGCAGTAAACTCATCATTAACTAAAGCTCCCCTAATATGTCTATATCTATTTACAGCAATCGACATACCAATTCCAGTTCCACAAATCAAAATACCAATAGATCCATCATCATCTTTTCTAATTTTTAATCGATTTGCAACTATATTTGCAAAATCCGGATAGTCGCAAGACTCTTCACTATTAGTTCCAATATCAATAACTGTAAAACTAGGGTAATTTAGTAAAAGATAGTTTTTAATAAACTCTTTCAATTGGAATCCGGCATGGTCAGAACCAATTACAATCGTGTTAATCTTTGTTCTCATATTTAACCTTAAGTTTCTTTTGCTTTTTTAAATCACCCTCAATACTTGCGCCTGTCATTATAGAAATATAATTGTGATATATATCTCCATTAACTCGCGAGGATACACCAAGTATTACAGATGATGAGTAAATATTCCCAATAACAGATCCATTTATGATAACTTTTTGGGAATTAATCACACCCTTTACAACGCCAGTCAAACCAATTACAACCTTACCACAATTAATATTACCTTCCACAACCCCATCTATTTGCAATTCACCATCTGTTTCAATATTTCCAATTAATTTTGTACTAATACTAATTATCGATGTTGAATATAACGATCGTTTTATCCCAAACACTATTTTCACCTTTCAAAAATTAATCAGCCGCCACTACAAAACTATACGGATTAATCGGACGTTTTTTATATCTTACCTCGTAATGTAAATGCGGCCCCGTACTGCGCCCAGTAGATCCAGCCAAACCAACTACATCGCCAGTATTTAACTGATCTCCAACACTTACCAAAATTTTACTTAAATGAGCATAAAGAGTTGTAAAACCCATACCATGGTCAACCTCTACGAACAAACCATAATCATGAGCTTGATTTGCGCGTATAACCCTTCCAGGTGCAGTTGTAAACAATGGAGTTCCGATTTTACCTCGGAAATCTATACCACGATGCATTGCAGGAACCTTTAAAAAAGGATCTTCTCTTTCCCCAAAACCAGAAGTTATATACTTTGATTTTGACGGATAACCAATTGGTAAAATATTTCTAACTTTTAATAAACCATCCCACATATCAACAACTTTATTTACTGTTTTATACCGATCTGACATAACAGTATCTGCGATATATGTTTTTTCTATTGGAACAAAAGGCCCACCAAAGCCATCTTCAATTTTTGTTGCAAGATGCAATAATTTATCACGCCCCATTAAGTCAATTTGCGCAAAGGATCTATTCAATTTTAATAATACAGATTCAATATCCCTTAAATTATCCTTTGCTAATAGCTCTACTTTATCCAGTAATTTATTTTGAGCCTCTCTAATCGACAAAGACAATTTAATTAATTCGCTATTTTGTTTTCTGACATTCTGCTGTTCTTGCCAAGCAACATCACGTTGAATCTCTGCCCGAGTCAACTTATAATAAGGATTTGTTACATCTATTTTACGTAAATTTGATGAAAACACAAAATCGTCCAACTTCTCATATAATAAATTAACTTCATCAAGTGTAAGCTGTTGAGCACGTTTATACTTCTCCTTGTCTTTCACAGTTACTTATTTATTTTTTTCTAGAACATTTACCAGTTT
>CAUTVF010000067.1:0-4423 GCA_963541805.1 uncultured Alphaproteobacteria bacterium | reverse complement strand
CAACATATCCTCCTTTTCCTCCAAGTTAACTGAGGATATGTTGACCTTTATATTTGACTTTTAGTTATTTATAAATACAATCACATGGTCCTTTGTAAAGGTTTATGTGGTACGACATAAATTTTTATTTTTGTAATTTCGTGCAAGTCCGTCAAAATATGATTGCAGTGATCATTTTGAGTCTGGCCAATGTATAGATATCTTATGAAAAAATCTGATAAAAATACTAATTTAAATATTAATAAAATTAATGACATTTATATTGATGATAGTGTTGTGGCACCTGAGTATAAAACTGATGAAAATTTTGCTGATTTATTAAATAAAACTACTACATTATCAAAATCTTGTATGTTGCAAGATTGTTTGACAAAAGGAACGGTTATAAAAGTTGAAAAAGATTTTATAACTGTTGATGTTGGTTTGAAATCAGAGGGTCGTGTTGCTGCCCGTGAATTTGGATTGGAAGAAGTAAAAGTAGGTGACATTGTTGATATATTTATTGATAAATACGAAAATATTGATGGAACTGTAATTTTATCCCGTGAAAAAGCACGCCGTGAAGAAGTTTGGGATAAAATGGAACAATTACTGGATTCTGGCACCCCAATTGTTGGTCGTATTTTGGAACGTGTTAAAGGTGGTTTCTCTGTTGATGTTGATGGATTGCTTGCATTCATGCCGGGATCACAAATTGATGTTAAACCAATTAAAGATTTGAACTCTCTAATCGGTACGAATATGGATGTTGTTATTCTGAAAATGGATAAATTAAGAATGAACATTATTGTATCTCATCGTGCGATTACTGAAAAAGAAATGGTTGCACAGCGTGCAGCGGTTATTGGAACAATGCAAGTTGGATCAATTGTTAAAGGTAATGTTAAAAATATTACAGACTATGGAGCATTTATTGATTTGGGGGGAATTGATGCATTGTTACATATTACGGATATTTCTTGGAAACGTATTTCAAATCCTGCAACTGTCTTGACGGTTGGGCAAGAAATTGAAGCAAAGATAATAAATTTAGATGCTTCGACTGGTCGTATATCGTTGGGTATTAAGCAATTAACTGATGATCCATGGGATAAACTTGATACGAATTGGAAAGTTGGCGATAAATTAATTGGAAAAGTTTCAAATATTGCAGATTACGGTGCATTTGTAAGCTTATCCAGAGAAATAGAGGGATTAATACATGTTTCTGAATTTTCATGGACAAAAAAGAATTTAAATCCAAATAGATTCTTAACAATAGGTCAAGAAGTTGAAGTAATAATATTGGAAATTGATCGTGAGAAACGTCGTATATCTTTGGGATTGAAACAGTGTTCTCCAAATCCTTGGATTGCATTTGATGAAAAACACAAGGTAGGTGATGTAATTGAGGGAGAAATAAAAAGTATAACAGAATTTGGATTATTCGTTGAATTTGAAAATGAAGTATCTGGTATGGTTCACTTGTCTGATTTGTCTTGGGATAAAAATGGAGAAGAAGTGATAAAAGGGTATAACAAAGGGGATATGGTAAAAGTAAAAATACTTGATATCGATTTGGAGAAAGAACGTATTGCTTTGGGTATTAAACAATTGATTGGTGGATCTAAAAATGATGATGTTGTCCTTCCAGAAAATCTGAAAAAAGGATCTGTTCAGACATGTATTGTTAAAAGCGTAGATGATACTGGAATAACAGTTGATGTGAATGGAGTAGAGGGATTTATTAAAAAATCTGATATTTCAAAAGATAGAAATGAGCAAAATCCAAATAGATTTGCACCAGATAATAAAGTTGATGCAAAGTTAATATCAATATCTCGTGATGGAAAATTAACTTTATCAATTAAGGCGCTTGAAATTGAAGAAGAAAAGAAAGTATTAAAAGAATACGGCTCAACTGAAACAGGTGCAGTTTTGGGTGATATTTTAGGTGTCGCAATGGCAAATAAAAATAAAGAAACAAAATAATTCTTCTTAATTTATTATGAAAAAAGCCAGAGTTTTCCCTGGCTTTTTGTTTTTGTATTGGGTTTTAATTTTTTTGGCACTGTTTTCTGCGGGAACTTTCATTTCAAATTATACATCTTTTTGATTAGATAATTGATTACTTCGCACTTTTCATGATTAAGTTTGAATTTTCCCACAGCATAATCATGCGGATTTATTTTAATTCCAGCATCTAATAATAGATATGCAATATCAATATAACCCACATCGTATACATATTTAAAAAGGTATTCCGGATTATACAGATCTCGTGGGTTTCCTGAAGTATAATTAACATCTACTCCTTGCTTTATTAAGTACTTAACTGTTTCATAGTAATCATCATAACAAGCAAAGTATAAAATATCTATTAAGTAATGTTCAGTAGACCCAGAAGAAGGATCCATTAGAAGATATACTAAATCAAACAATTTAGAATTGTTTCTGGCACATCTAACATCTTCTACAAAAGCAACACAGAAATCATCAAAATAATTATCGTACTCATTTGCAATTAAATACAAAATACTACGACAAATTTCTGCTCTATAATTACTTCTGTCTGCCCCTGCCTTTAAGTCTTGGGCCATGCACTTTAAAACCTCAATACGATTAACTGTCTTTTTCATAAAAGACCTCCTTAAAAATATGTTTGTGAACATAATACAAACTAAAATAATTATTTGTCAAAAATAATTGAGCTTAAATTAAAAAAGATTTTTATTTGAAAAATATTTGTTTGTATGTTGAAATTAGCATATGAAAATCAAGGTTTTATCTCCAAATATTATTAATCAAATTGCAGCAGGTGAGGTGATTGAACGCCCGACGTCAATTGTTAAAGAGCTTTTGGAAAATGCAATTGATGCTGGGGCAACTAAAATTTCAATTTTGACAGAGAATGGAGGCAGATCATACATATCCGTTCAAGATAATGGGTGTGGAATGAACAGGGATGATTTAAGCTTATCATTAAATCGTCATGCAACATCAAAATTAAATGATGATAATTTATTTAATATTTCATCTTTAGGGTTCAGGGGAGAAGCGATTCCGTCAATTGCATCTATTGCTAGATTATCAATTACTTCAAATAATGGAAAAGAATGTTGGCAAATAATTGATGGTGAGGTGAGACCATCAACCCTTTCAAAAGGTACAAAAGTTGAAGTATCAGACATATTTTTTAAAATTCCAGCAAGATTAAAATTTTTAAAATCTGTCGCAAATGAAAATTCAAATACAATGTCTGTGATAAATAGTTTGGCTTTATCACGTCCGGATATTTCATTTGCTTTTAATAATATTGTTAATTTTTCTGTGAATGAAAAGAGTGAAAATAAATTATTAGATAGATGTCAGCAAATTTTTGGAAATAGTTTTACAAAAGATAAAATAATAGAAATTGATAAGACGATAAATTTACCAGATTATAGTATAAGATTATATGGTTATATTTCAAAACCATCTTATAATAAACCAACATCATTATATCAATATTGTTTTGTAAATAATCGCCCAGTAAAAGATAAGTTAATCAGTACAGCTATACGGATAGCATATATGGATGATATGGAAAAACATATGTTTCCATTGTGTGCCTTTTTTATAGACATTGATAATGGTGCAATTGATGTCAATGTACATCCATGTAAATACGAAGTACGATTCAGAGACGCAAATACAATACGTGGAATAATAATAAATACTATTAAGGATGCTATTAAATCTTCTGATATTAATCCGGTTGAGATGAAAGTAAATTCTTTTACACCATCAATAATTTCAGATGATATTTTGAGCCATAATTTTGAGATTGAATCATTTAAAAGTTATGTAATCTCTGAAAATGTTAATTCTAATTTCTCTTTTGATGTTCCAATAAATAGATATGTCCCCAGTGTGGATATTTCAACCAACGAATCATATGGTTACCCTCTGGGAAATGCAATTTTGCAAATTGATAATAAATATTTGCTGTCAACTGTGCCTGATGGTTTGATACTTGTTGATATTCACGCAAGTCATGAAAGAATTTTATACGAAAAATTTAAAAAAGAGCTTTCAGAAAATGGGGTTAAGACACAATTGTTGTTGATGCCTGAACTGATAAATTTAACTAAAATTGATGTAGATTTACTTATGGAATATAGGCTTGATTTTATCAAGCTTGGTCTAATTTTTGATAAGTTTGCAGATGATAAAATTGTTGTTCAAGAAGTCCCCGTTATTTGTAAAAATATTAATTTAAATTCAACTATTCATCAAATAATTGATGAAATTAAATTACTTGAAAAATCAAAATCTTTTGAAGATAAGATGAATTATATAATAAAAACATATGCTTGCCATATATCTATTCGATCTGGTAAAACTTTAACGATTGCTGAAATGAATGCACTGCTCCGTGAAATTGAACAAACAGATAATTCAG
>CAUTVF010000066.1:0-4508 GCA_963541805.1 uncultured Alphaproteobacteria bacterium | reverse complement strand
CCCACCACTGGGTGACTTAAGATTAAAAAAATCTCCAGTGAACAATACTTTATAGGTTACCCCCCCCCCCTCAGATTTTTAGAATTTTCAGATCCCATTATATCATCAAGCTTCAGATTAAAATAATTTGATAATTGGATAGAATATTTTTTATCCAATTCGTCTATAAAATTATCAATATACTCCCAATTTGGATTATTATTTTGATCAATTGGAAGTAATATTTTTATATTTTGCAATCTTTGTTGTGAACACATATAGTTATACGAAAATAATCCATTTATACTTTTTTCAATAGATGCAACCAAAAATTTTTTTGATTTATCTGTCATATTTAATTTAGGCTTTAAAATATTAATTCTGCCATGAGATACGGAATAAAAATTATATGGATGATAAAAAGCCTTACCAAACATATCAATTGTAATAAGTCCTCTTTCATATAGTTTGCTTTTGTCGTCTCCCTGCAAAATAAATTTACAAATTCCATTTTCCGAACTTCCAGAAGAAATTAACGGAATATTTCCAGTATCCAATAATTTTGCTTGATTATCACCAGGGGACAAATAAAAATCGAATAGACTTTTTAAATAAAATTCTCTACATTCTACCCCCCCCCACGATTTTTTAAGAGCAATCAAAGACATATTTATTTCATTTAACTTATCACTATAATATCTTGTCAATGTTTCAATTTGTTTTTGCTCCCTTTCTTTTATATACCCCTCCATAAATTGAAAATTTGGAGTTCCATTATCATTAATTGGAAGTAATATTTTTGTCTTCCTTAATCGATCATTTGCAGCTTTATATCCATACGCAAACTTTTCTATTGCTACATTTTGCAGGCATCTAGTAATAAAAATCATTGCTGCAGGATCAATATCACACTTTGGGATTAAAACAGATACATCCGAAGATGCTATAAATGTATATGCATGATAAAAAGAATAACCAACACTTCCATTATTATTTACAGTAATTACATTTTTATATACCATTTCTCTATTTTTTAGTTTAGAAAAACCTAACAACGCATTATTTTGATCTTTAGCAGAAATTACAGCATATGAATCTTTAGATAATTCTTGTAAAGATCGCTTTGATAAATCAGTAGCATTTCCCCTAACTAAATTAAAAAGGTCATATATAAATAGATCCCCCCACTCTACATCATTTAAATTATATTTATACATTGTCTTCCTTTTGTGATTCTATTTCTTCTTGATCTTCTTTTAATCCAAATAAATAACCCCGACCATGTGTAATCATATTTACTTCAAAGGTTAAATAATCTGCAATTGTTTTTTCAAAATCCTCCTCGGTTGGAATTTCATCATTAAAATAGTAAAAAGAATGTAACCATTCATCGCTATCTTCGACAATAGATTCCACACAAAATTTTGTAGGGGCAGATATTTCATTATTCCATACATTTAATAGATATTGTTTTTTATCTGTTGCACTCCCATCATCGATAAGTCCGATATGCTTACTAACAATCCATCCATCATTTTCAAAATTTATAAACTTAGCTTTTTTATCTTTATCATGCGGAATGCCTGCGGTAAAAATCCCAATACATGGATTTGTTCCAACACCGTAAAAAGTATTTTTATTAAGTGTAATAACTCCATCTAAGGTATGATTTTTCAAAATTTTGGTTTTTAAATTTTGTTCATCTTTTGTTTTCCCTGTAAATGTTGATTGTGGAACAATTACCGCAACTCTTGCCCCAACAGTTACACTTTCCAATAAATGATCAATAAAATTTATTTCATATAATTCTGGATTTTGTTTTGATCCTTGAGAATATGGGGGATTCATCATTCCAATTGTGAATCCTGATTTTTGTAATTTACTTGGATTTAATGCCAAGAAATCCTCATTTTGTAAATTACTTTTACCATCGCCCCGTAAAATCATATTCGTCGTTGCGATTGTAAACATGTAGTCTTGTAATTCTATGCCAAATAATTGATCTTTACGTATCTTTAACTGTTCTTGTTTATCATCAGTTTGTGAAAGCATATGATGCATTGCGGAAATTAAAAATCCACCTGTTCCACAACATGGATCCAAAACTTTATCAGTTGGTTTAACATTCAATAATTCACAAAATAAATTTGTAATATGTGATGGGGTTAAAATAATTCCCAAACTTTGACCATCCCCACCGGAATATGACATAAATTCGCCATAAAATCGACCAAGATAATCTTCGGATGATTTATTATATTTAATATTGTTAAAAATATTATCATATAAAATTTCCGTAAAATACCGTAGCGGAGTTTTACCCAGCCCCGTATTTACTTCATTTATTTTATTGTTATCCTTTATTATAATAAATTGATTTAATAATTTAGCTCTTTTACCATCTTGGGATACGTTCGAACGTCGTAAATTATCTTCAATTGCGTTATATATTTTCATGCCATCTGTTGAAACTTTATCACCATTTAAATCGGAAATATCAAAATTCTTATATTCAATTTCTGATAAAGCCAAAAGTATTCCAGATACAACAAGAGGTTTATTTTTATCCTCTAAATTACCATAATTATGTAAATCATTATGTAATTGTTTTGCAATTTTTAATAATTCTTCTGTTTTTAATTCCTTTTTATTTATTTTTAAAATTTCTCTTTCATAATATTCTGTAATATTGGTTGTACTAAATGAAATTAATGTCTCTATATCTGGCAGTTCAACATACCAACAGCGCTCATCAATAAATATTGGTGATATTCGGTAATTTTTTTCAGTTCCACTGATTCCAAGTGCAAAAATTTTTTTATAATGTGTTTTTTCGGCCAAATGTTTTCCATAAAATAATGCACCGTTTACCGCATAATTAGTGATTGAGTTTACATCCTCTGCAATTAATTTTTTATCATCATAAAATACATGTTTGCTTAAATCCGCCTTATCTTCGATAACGATTAAAAAATCATCAACAACGCCAACATATTCTGGAAATCCAACTTTACCAGTGCCCCGTTTCGATGCAGAAGAAAGCGCATTGTCAATTTCTTTAATATTACTTCCTTGTGCAGAAAAATTATTTTTTAGTCCTGCATCTTTAAGCATTTCATAAACTAAAAGATCTGTCTTCACTTCTTTTTTTGCCATGTTTCTCCCGTTTACAATTTTAACTTTTAAATGATCCAATTAAATATAAAATATATACCAACCAATAAAAAAAACGATACAAGAGTCAATAATCCCAAATATTTTTCAATAAATCGTTTTGCAGCAGTATTGAAAAAATATATCAATGTTGAAATTGTAAAAAAACGAAGAGCCCGAGAAAGCGTTGATGCAAGAATAAAAGAAATTATATTCATATGCACAACCCCGGATGCAAGTGTTATAACTTTGTATGGGAATGGGGTAAGCCCCGCAAATACAACAAATCCAAAACCCCAATTATTATAAACTTCAATAAACTTTTTAAATGATTCATTATATCCCAAACTTTCAATTATTTTTTGCCCAACGCTATCAAATAAATATAATCCGATGTAGTAAGAAATAATTCCCCCAACAACTGAAAAAATTGTCGCCAATATTGCAGAAATAAAAGCCTTTTTTTTATTAGATAATGATATAGAAATTATTAATAAATCGGGGGGGATTGGGAAAAAGATACTTTCAATAACCGATATAAAACATAAAGAAAACAAAGCATAACTATTATCAGACAAGGATAAAACCTTATTATATAATTTATGCAATAAGCGACTTAAATAAAACATTTCTATGCAGACTAACATACAGAAAAAAAAAATAAAGATTTTTTGTTTAAAACTTGATTTAAACTTCAATATTGTGAAAGATAGTAAAAAATAGTATAATCTGGCACAGAAAAGGGTAAAGACATTAATGTCGGGTAAGAGTTTTATAATTTATTTATTGATTGTATCGGTAACCGTAGTTGGGGGTACGTGTTTTTTTGGCTTTTGTGCCAGTGCAGATAGTGGTATTCCCGTAGATTTAGAAGTCTCCGATTTTGCAAGTGATTCAAATAAAGATCTTCCAGTTGCAGAAGGTGTAATTAAAGAAGATGGAAAGCTTAATGGACAGATTTTAACAGTTAAAGAAACAGATGTAAATTTTGGAGAAAATTTTGATCTAGCAGAAAATCAAAGAAAAATAATTCAATCAGAACAAAAAGTAAAAGTTAAGCCACATAAAAAATTAGCAATTGTAAAAAAGTTAAATAATACCGATTTTGTTAAAAATCAAAGTGGAGATTTATCTGTTGAAATGAATTCTGTTCTGGCAGAAATAAAAAAACAAGAACAAGAAGTTAGAAGTTTACTGTCAGAATTAAAGAGTATTAAAAATGATCAGATACAATCAAGTATCGATTCAAAAGAATCTGCAAAAAAAGATATGATTGTTGCAAAATCAGATAGACAAAATAACGTAGATATGAATAAAGATGTAAATATAAATACAGCGCAAACAAGATCAACAGAAGAAAACCAGAAAAATAAGAA
>CAUTVF010000065.1:0-4568 GCA_963541805.1 uncultured Alphaproteobacteria bacterium | reverse complement strand
ATAAAAACCTAATGTTATCTATATAAAAGTTAAAGTGCAATTTGCATATTGAATTTAATTCTTTAATACGATTAATTTTATTATCCTTTATATCTTGTATTTTTGTTGCATAAAACTCCAACATTGCATCAATCATTTTATCAACTGATCTAATCACATAAGACATAAGTGCAATGATGATAGATATCCCAATAAACAATCCAATTAAAATATGAATATTTGTAATATCCATAAGCAGCTGAGATTTATAATAAAATTCAACTTCTTGCTTATATACAATAAATAAAGCAATAATTGTTAAAATAGAAGCTGAAACACTTAACGTCTTTGTAATAATTGCCCCGGTATTTCCAATCATATCCAAATCAGCTGTAATTTTATTAATAGATGAATTTTGTCCAGACATTACAGAAATACTATGAGCATTATCACAAATCGGGCTGGAAGCTCCAACAGTTAAAATAAAAGCAAAATTTGATATTAAACCAATTGATGCAAGCGACAAACCATACACTCCAGAAAACGTATATGATATGTAAATAGCAGCAATTAATAAGGATAACATAATCGTAACCAGTAAACAGGCCTTGTATAATCCAGACATAATATTTCCAGCAGCTCCACGAACAGAATATTTCAATATGAAATCAACAAAAGAACCTTTTGTATAAATTTCAACAACTTTTGAAATAATAAATCCCAGTAAACTACCGCATAGTATGGGAATAAATAAACTTCTTGGATATTTTAAAAAATGTATTAAAGCAAAGGAACTGACAGAGAATAAAAAAGAAACAAATATGTTCATAACATCCAAAATTCTGTTTAAATTTTTTTTACTAATAAAAAACCAGAATATTATTCCAACAAACGAAGATAACAATCCAACCAAAGATATAATTACAGGTAATACTATCAACGAATTACGTGTTACACCGATACTAATGTATCTGGAAATATCAACAATTGGTATTATAGATGCTAAAATAATTGCAGAAACAATTGCAGTAATACTAGAATCCATTATATCCATACCAAGGCCGGCTATATTATTTATATTATCTCCAATATTATCGGCAATATATGACATATTTAGATTTAATATTTTTTTTGTATTACGGTATAATCGTCGCAATAAGTAAGAGCTTATATCCGCACTCTTTGCAAAAACTGACCCAATTGTTCGAATTAATAAAGTACTGAAAGTAAAACCAAATGCAAAACCAATAATACTGTTTAATAAATCTAAATTATCACCTATACAATACATAAGGATAGAAATACCCATTAACGAAATAGATCCAAAAGTAAAACCTGATATTACCCCACTGATAAAAGTTATTGAAAAAGCTTTTGTCTTATTTGTTTTTGCTGATATCACGGTTCGACCGGCTCCCTTATGTGCAGATTTTAAACCAATTAATACCGCGATATACGATAACACGACACCAAACAAATTTGATAACATCATATGATATCCAAATGTGTTATATATAAAAAACGATATTACAAAAGATGTGATTAAAAAAATTAAACTCCATTTTTTTAAAAACCCCATTACTCCAATATTAATTGAATATGAAAGAGCAGCAATTTTATTATCATGTACTTTTTTGAAACGTAAATATAAATACGTAAAACAAACCATAATAAAAATAAAACCAGATAAAGTAAATGAAATCGCATATAAATTCAAATTAAACAAATCAAAGGTAAACTTATCAATAACTGACATGAAACTATTTAATAAATTCATATAAACCCTGTAAATTTTAAACGAAAAAATTATTCTGTTAATTTTTTAAGTAGAGCAGAATAAACCCCATCATGTACAATAATATTTGTCGCAATTTTATTTAAAAAATCAATATATTTTTTATTTGGATAAATTCCCAAACATGTTTTACGTAATTTTGAAATAAGATCTATTGGATTTATAACTCCCTTTTTAAAAATAAAAGTTTGATACTTAACATCAAATTTATCATTCAAAATATTATTAGTAAAAGTATCTAAATCATTACCA
This sequence comes from uncultured Alphaproteobacteria bacterium, assembly GCA_963541805.1. Taxonomy (GTDB): domain Bacteria; phylum Pseudomonadota; class Alphaproteobacteria; order Rs-D84; family CASDRH01; genus CAUTVF01. The sequence continues at coordinate 2,542 of CAUTVF010000065.1, read as the reverse complement.
TTTAAAATAGTAGATGTACAAACAATTGGAAAAACCCCAATACGATTAACTACATTTCCATTGCCTAAAAACACTTCCCCAACAGATAACTTTATATGACTTTTATTTGGCAACTCAAAGTTATTTTGTATTGTTCCACTTCCATAAGTTGGCGAACCAATCATTATCCCACGTCCACTTGATTGAATAACCCCAGCAAATATTTCCGCAGCATTTTTCGTTGTGCCATCTGCCAATACAATAATCGGTTTATTATTTGCAATATCCCCATCAGAGGCTTTATATATTTTATTTAAATCTTTATTTTTTGCTACAACCTCTACCATCACACCATTTTCTATAAACAAGTTTGCACATTCTAAAGCTTCATCTAATAATCCACCAGTATTTCCACGCAAATCAATAATGTACCCCTCAATATCTTCTCTATATTTTTTTTGATTTTCCTCAATTAATTTATGTAAATTATCGGCAGTCCCTTTTATAAAATTATGAATGTTTATTGTCATAATTTTATGGTTATTGTCGAATTGAATAAAAACAGTATTTGGAGAAATATTAACCGTACGTAAATATGCTTCATGATCTAATTGATTGCTATAACTAATATATTTGATATGAATTATTGCATCATGATTTGAATATATAACAGATTCTATTTTTTCATCCGTCATATTTTTAATTAACTCACCATATAAATGGGTTATTAAATCTCCCTCCTCTAAACCTGCCATAAAAGCTGGAGAATTTTTCAATAAACTTAAAACCTGAATTCCATCATCCACACGACGATATGTAAAACCTAAACTATTACTTATTGAATAACCACGCGCCAACTTTGCAACTTTTGCAGGATGAATATATTCAGATGAATAATCAATACTTTGCAATAAATATGTAAGCAATACAAAATAAACCTCCTCCATACTTGCTTTTGATAAAGTTTCAGAATACCTCCTGGTTTTCATAAAAACGTTAAATAAAAAATCAACCCAATCATCTGGTTTACTTTTATCATAAGGCAAAGCAAACGATCCTATCAATGTTAAATCTTTATATATTAAAATCCTACTTGAAGCACGCTTAATATTTAACTTATTTACATAATATCCCAGACCCTCAATTGCATAACCCAGCATTGTTTCATAAGAAATTGGTAAATAAAAGTTATCATAAATCGTTTTAAAAGCACGACCCATTAACAATCTGAACTCGTCAGAATCAATTTTTACTTCATCATTAACCCTGACAACAAAGTGATCTCGAACATATTTATCAATAATTTTATACTTATCAGTTGAATGGACAGTAATATCTCTTTTGGAATCGGTATAATAGTTTGCTAAATCTAGATTATTTTTTTTAATTTCTTTATTTTCAATATACTCATTACCATCAAAATATTTATTATCCTTATTTTGATTTTTCACAGATACTTTAGATTGTTGCACAGTTTCTTCTAACTTTACTTCGCTCTCGGTTGAATTTGTATCATCATCAACCAATTCACTTTCACCCATTGCAAAACACTCTGGAAGAAATAAGCAGAATGTAAGAATCAATACAAAAACATATTTATATAAAAGACTCCTCACAATAAACCTTATTATCTATCTTTCAATTTAAACTTTAACAATATTATCGTCGCTATAAACAACGATGAAAATGTTCCTATAACAACTCCAAATAACATTGCCGATGAAAAACCACGAAGCACAGCCCCCCCAAATAAAAATATTGATAAGACTGCAACAAATGTTGTAACACTCGTCAGAATTGTTCGGATCAAACTTTCATTAATCGATAAATTAACAATATCGAATGTACTTTTACTCTTAAACTTACCTAAATTTTCACGAATTCTATCATACAATACAACTGTATCATTAATAGAATAACCAACAACTGTTAAAATTGCCGCAACTGTCGTTAAAGAAAAATCAATATAGAAAAAAGATAAAAATCCAAAAGTTAAAACAACATCATGTAACAATGCTAATATCGCACCAACTCCAAAAGCAAATTCAAAACGAAACCAAATATAAACAGCAATCGCAAGCATAGATAAAATTATTGCATAAATTCCCTGCCATACAATTTCATTTCCAACTTTTGGACCTACTGCTTGAATATTTCTGAATTCAATATTTTTATTTAACTTAGATTTAACATATTTTATTACTTTCTCCTGTTCAGCCTCATCTTTAACATTTAACCTGATAGATGCCATATCAGCATTTTTCCCAACTGTTTGAAGCTCTGGAGACAAATCAGACAAATCATTTCTAATTTGATTTAAATCAATTTTGTTTGGAGATTTTATTTCAATCAGAATACCGCCAGAGAAATCAATACCCAAATTTAAACCACGAACAGATAAAACAACAATTGAGCATATAATCAGACAAAAAGACACTACAGAATAAAATTTCGCAAAGCCTAAAAAATTTATATTTTTTTTAACATACATTTTTTCAATAAAATTAAACATCATAAGCCTCTTATGGTTATCTCACTACATTAAATGGTAAAGTAAATTTAC
>CAUTVF010000064.1:0-4678 GCA_963541805.1 uncultured Alphaproteobacteria bacterium | reverse complement strand
CCCCCCCCCCCACAGCTTGTCAAGGACTTTCTACAAATTTTGTGATTTTTTAACTAACAATAAAAATTAAGTTATATTGATAATGTTTTATGGATTTCATTTTTAATAATGTTATATTTTATTAATACGTAGCTTGAAATTCGTAAAATTTTTGGAGATTACATGAGTAATACTGTAGATTATATTTTGAATAACTATATCCCATTTGACAATTTGGAACGGTTAGACTTAGAAAAATTTCGTAATTTTGTATTAAAATATAAAGACAAAATTTATGATCGAGTACCAAATCAACCCGTGATTACTGCCAGTGCAATTGTTGTGAACTCTAATTTTACAAAAATATTAGTAATGCATCATAAGTTGCATAATTTTTACAAGCAATTTGGTGGCCATGCTGATGGGGATTCCAATCTTGTAAAATTTGCAACTAAAGAATTAAAAGAAGAGTCTGGAGTTGATGGTGAATTGTTAAAATCGACACCTTTTGATTTGATAAGATGGGATTTTCCAGATAGAACCAAAAATAACAAATTCTATCCTGCACATGATTGTTTTGATATAGCGTTCCTTTTTTCTATACCTGAAAATACAAAATTATCTATAAATAGGAATGAAGTGTTGGATACAAAATGGCTATCTTTAAAAGAATGGAGCGAATATTGTGATCTGGAAAATCCAGTTTATATAAGTAATCCACAAAATTGGAATTATCAACAAAGAGTTTATAAAAAAATACAACTGTTCGCTGATAATTTGCATGCGAGTACGAACTGAGCAAGCTTGATTAATAAATTATCAAAATGTTCATGAAATCGCTATACAAAAGTTTCAAAAAAGTGGCTGGAGAACCTGGATTCGAACCAAGATAAACAGAATCAGAATCTGTTGTCCTACCATTAGACGATTCTCCAAAATGCTACCAAGTAGTCTATTTAAAATAATATAATACGCAATGATTTATTTACTGTATTGCATAATATTATTATGAATAAACTCTAATTCAACCCCTGCATACTTAAACATTTCTTCACTTTCTTGTCCTTGATGGTATTTATACTCTGCAACAACCCTTTTAATTCCAATAGAAATTAAAAACATTGCACAATTTCTGCAGGGTGTCATTGTGCAATAACATGTAGCACCTTTTAAAGAGATTCCATATTTGGCTGCCTGTAATATTGCATTTTGTTCTGCATGGAGTGTACGTATACAGTGTTCCGAAACACTACCATCATCATGCAATATTTTTTTAAATTGGTGTCCAACATCATCACAATGTGGAAATCCAGGAGGCGATCCAACATAACCAGTTGTTAAAATTCGATTATCTTTAACAATTACACAAGCACTTTTTCCACGATTACACGTTGCCCTTTTTGATAGCGCATGTATAACATCTATAAAATATTCATCCCATGTTGGTCGTAAATTATTTGACATTTAATTCCTATTTAGTTCTTTTTTGTATTTTCTCCAAATATTCCTATTTTTTTCATGCTCATCTAAAGTTTCTGAAAAAACATGTCCCCCTTTTCCATTTGCAACAAAATATAAATACTTTGTATTACTTGGATTAAGTGCAGCCTTGATTGATTTAATTCCTGGGTTGCAAATTGCTCCTTTAGGTAGTCCTTTATAAAGATAAGTATTATAAAGGTTGTCAATTTTTAAATGTTTGTTATAAAGGGATTTTCCCATCATATGCCCGTATCCATTTGTTACTGCATACACAACCGTTGGATCAACCTGTAATTTCATTTTATTTTTTAATCTGTTAATTATTACCGATGAAATAATTGCCTTTTCATTATCAATGCTTGTTTCCTTTTCAATAATAGAGGCTAGTATGATTGCGTCCTTTTTAGATTTAATTAATTTATCATCAAGCGTCCTTTTATTCCATTCATTATCAATTATTTGCTGCATTGCTTCTTTCATTTTTGCAATAATGCTATCACGAGTTGCATGTTGTTCAAAAAAATATGTGTTCGGTAATAATTCTCCATCATTCAATTTAATGGAAATTTTTCCTTTCAACCTTTTATCTTTATTTAATAGTTCGGTGATTTGTTTTACTGTTAAACCTTCTGGAATTGTGATTGAATGTTGAAAGTTTTTTCCTGATGTTATTATTTTTCTAATTCTCCACATCGAGGCATCTTTTGGTATCACGTAATTTCCAAACATCAGATCATTTTTGGCAAATGTTGCATACATAAACAGTTTAAATAAAAATTTTGATGAAATAATATTATTTTCAACCATAACTGGAATTATATTGATAAGTGAATCCCCGATAATAATTTCCAGCGGAGTAGCTTGTTTAACTTTTGAGTGATACAAAAATATGTAAGAAAAAATTACGATTAAAATAAAACTAAAAATTCCAAAATATCTAAGTAAATTTATTCTAAAATTTCGTACCATATTATTTATATTAAATCTTTTTCAAAATTAATGTTCCATTTGTTCCACCAAAGCCGAAAGAATTGCTCATGGCATATTCTACATGTTTTGCTTTTGGCTTAAATGGTACCAAATCTATTTTTGATTCCAATATAACATCTTCTGGGTTATCCAGATTAAGTGTGGGTGGTAAAATACCGGTAGTCAGCGCAAGCGTTGAATATATCGCTTCAACTGCACCTGCTGCCCCTAGAAGATGACCGATTGATGATTTTGTTGATGACATTGAGATATGAGATAAATCTTTATTTTCTCCATGCCCAAACAAATTCTGAACCGCTTCGAATTCTTTTAAATCTCCAGCCTTTGTTGATGTCCCATGTGCATTAATGTACCCGATATCATCAGGTTGTAGATTTGCGTTTTGCAATGCTGCTTTCATTGCACGGTATCCACCCTCTCCATTTTCTGCAGGCATAGTTATATGATATGCATCTCCACTGGTTCCATAACCCACAATTTCTGCATAAATTTTTGCCCCTCTTGCAATTGCATGTTCGTATTCTTCCAATACTAAAACACCTGCGCCATCTCCGATTACAAAGCCATCACGATCTTTATCCCATGGACGAGATGCTTTATCTGGAACATCATTAAAAGATGTAGACAATGCACGTGCCGCACAGAATCCAGCAACGCCAATTGGATTAATTGCAGCTTCCGCCCCACCGACAACCATTATATCTGCCTCATCACATCGGATAATACGTGTTCCCTCCCCAATTGCATGGGTACCCGTTGCGCATGCAGTAATTACGGATAAATTTGGACCTTTTAATCCATATTTAATTGATACATGTCCCGTTCCTAAATTTGCCAAAGCAGCAGGAATAAAGAATGGAGAAATTTTTCTAACACCATGTTCTTGTAAAATCAATGACGCTTTTGCAATTGTGCCAATCCCACCAATTCCAGAACCAATATAAACACCGGCTCTCTCACGTTCTGCTTCTGTTAGCGACTCTGGTAAATTTAAACCAGCATCAACAATTGCTTGATCGGCAGCATCAATCGCATATAAAATAAAATCATCCATTTTTCTACGGTCTGGAGATGGGACTCCGTCCATATTAAAATCAAATTCTCCCGTCCCGTATGGAACTGCACCACATACTTGTGATGGGTATGAAGAAACATCAAAACGGGTATTTTTGACAATACCAGATTTTGATTTCATTAATCCCTCATCCCAATTTGATTTTAACCCTTTACCAAGAGGACTTACGATACCCATACCTGTTATTACAACTCTTCTCATAAACGATCCTTCTAAATCTATGATTTTTTAAAGTTTATACTTATATCCGATAAATTGAAAGTACAAATTACAATTTTGAAAACAAAAATACAGCCAACATTATTTTGACTGTATCTTTTCTTACATAAACTTCAATGCCTATTATTTAGCTTTATGTTCATCAATATAGCGCACTGCATCACCGACAGTTAAAATTTTCTCGGCATCTGCATCAGGAATTTCAACCCCAAATTCTGTTTCGAAAGCCATAATAACCTCAACAATATCCAAACTATCAGCTTTCAAGTCATCAATAAAACCAGCTTCCATAGTAATCATTGAGTCATCTTCAACTTTTAAATTATCTTTAACTATACGTTTAACCAATTCAAAAGTACTTTCTTTTTTAACTTCAGTCATTTTACAATTTCCTTGTTTATTATTAACTCTTAATTTTTCAAAAAACAAGCTTGAGGCTATATTATATTAATTTTAATGTCAAGTTTTAAAAATTTATCAAATACGTTCATCTTCTAGAAAACATAACACGAAATTTTCAGAAAACCCTTGACAAGTCCTGGGGGGGGGAGAATGCAAAAAAATTTTTTATGGAGGGTGTTATGATTAGATTGCTAAGGAATTTATTGAGTAGTTTATTAATTAAATTCAAGAAGTTTATTAATCTATTTAAATTAAGAATTTGTTACTTACTTAATGCTTACCTAATATTATCTATTATTTTTATAAATGATGTTATCGCCGGAGGCAGTCCACCATCTCCAGGGAAGTGTACCCCCGAAATAATATCCGAAATTCTGGTAAATTCTTAACTGGATCCAATGAATGCCTACCAAATAAATATAAACTCTATAATTGGGATGAGTTAATAGAAAAAGCAAAATTAGGTTATTTGTTCAAAGATTTTACCTTAGATTTTAATATGCTTCAGAGTGATAAGTACTTTGTAATATC
>CAUTVF010000063.1:0-4739 GCA_963541805.1 uncultured Alphaproteobacteria bacterium | reverse complement strand
TTAGGTGATGCCGCCGATGCAATGAGAATTGATGGTGAAATAGTTATGAATATTGGAAATGCAAACAATTTACAATTTTCAAAATGGCTAAGTAGAGTTCTTAATAAAAAAATTCACAATGTATTTATAACAGATAATCACATTGATGGAAATATTGCATCAATTGCTCCGCAAATAATACTTGTAAACGACTGTATGCTGAAAAATCCAATTGAATTTTACCTTCCGGATTTTATGAAATCATACAAAATAATTAAAATACCAAAAAACTCAAAACACGAATATAATACAAATTTTACTAATATTGCTTCATCGGAAGGAATGAGTATAAATGTGTTATCAATTTCTCCAAAAGACATTATAATCAATAAAGATGATATTTCAACACTTGGTGAATTACTTTATAAAAACAACTTCAATCCAATTCCAATTCAACTCCGATATTGTAGAGCATTTGGAGGCGGAATCCATTGCTCAACACTCGATTTAAATCGATTTTAAAACATTCGATTTTTAAAATATTCGATTTTTAAAATATTCAATTCTTAAAACAAATAAAATTACATTTAATGTAAACTGATTAATTTTTTGCACCCTTATAAAAATTTATTTTTATTATATAAATTTATATACAAATAAAATTTTTTTATAAATGGCTTCAAAAATTTCACACTCAAAATCTCCGTTTAAAAAATCAAAAAATAACATTTTACAAATCTAAAATTGTAAATTAAAATACTAAAATTATGCATAAGCATAAAATTAGTATTTTTTCGATTTTACAAAACGAAAATTCAAAATCTTACACTTATAAACTAAAAGTTAAAATTTGTAAAATTTTGCAACTAAAATATTATAAAATATAAATATTCAAAAGGGATCAAACTAAATCCTGGAGGCACTACGTCTACTCAATGAAATCTAAAATAACAGAATCTCAAATACAACAAATTGTCAAAAATTGTGATCTTTTGGAATTCATAAATCCAATTATTAAAACATTTAAAAATAAATTAGTTAGTTTTAATGATTTTAGAATTATAACTTTTGATTCAAAATTTAAATATTCTATAATGCGGAAATCATATTATCCACTGCTTATTGAAAATCTCGATTTATTTAAAAATACGGCAATTGAAAATTATATTATAAAATCAGAAATTATAACCGGAGTTCCCTTTATATATGATCCAAATTATATTGTAAAAGATTCGATTCTTTACCTAGTTGACGAAGAAATCGCCTCCGGCGACCCATACGTAAAGAATGGTATACTTTGCGCGGAAGGCCTCGGCTGCAACGATTTAATGCTTTTAAAAAATTATAAAGATTTTAAGTTTTACCAAACTAAATTCAACGACTTTATAACCGTAGGTTAAATTTTCGACTCCTTATAAAATTTATTTTTATTATATATAAATTTATATACAAATAATTTTTTTCAATCGGCGCATATAAACCGTCGGTTAAAATATCGCAATTTTATAAATTAAAATACTAAAATTATGCGAAGCATAAAATTAGTAAAATTTTAAATATTCATAAAATCAAAAAATTACTGGACTTATACTTTAGTATAAAATTAGTAATTTTCGATTTTGCAAAATCTAAATCATTTTACATCTAAATGTTAAATTATTAATTTTTTGTCAACTAAAATATTATAAAATATAAATATTCAAAAGGGATCAAACTAAATTCCAGAGGCACTACGTCTACGCGTTAAAAACTACCAAACAAAGTTTCAATTTAAATCCAATTAATATTATTGCATTATAAAAATTAAACATTAGAATGTTATAATATCCGTATGTTTAGGAATTTTAATAACTGTTTACATAACAAATCTTTTGATAAGTCTTTACCATTTAATTCTTTTATGTTTTGCCGATATTTTAGTTTTAATAGTCAAACATTAAAATATGCTAATTTTTTAAACGCGTATTATAATTTGGATCCAGAAATCCAGTATGAATTTATTAGAAATTTACCGAAGCCAAAATATATTAAATGGATTCCGATTTCAACTGCAAAATTAGATTCACTTGATGAGATATGTAAAAAATATAAAGTTTCTGAATCTAAAGCAATTGAATATTTAAATATTTTAAATAAAAAATAAATTGAAATAAAAATGAAATATAATATAACAGATTTTTATAAAACTCCGGACGATATTAAATTTTTTGAATTCATCGACACAACAGCAACTCTTGTTGAGGATGCAATTTATAGTAATACAGAAATTGATTTAAAGCCGATTTATGATTGGCTTGAAAATCTTTTAAAACAAAAAGAATCGTTTATAAGTTCGCTTGAGTATCCAGAGCTTCTTTCGGATCACCTAAAAGACTTATTTACAATAGGAACAGAAAACCTCAAAAAATTCAAAAATGAAAATATTGAAAGCATTTCTGCAACTATTGATTTTAGTAATTTTAGGAGACTTAAAAATCTTTTGGAACTTATAAAATTAAAATTAAAAATTAAACATTCTTAATATATAATAACAACAAAGGAATTCAAAATGATAACAAAAGAATTTTTAAAATTACTTTCACTTATGACACCAATTACGGATAAAGCAATTATCAAATCTCCAGTAACTACTCTTAATAGTGAATCTGTTGATATTTTGGTAAATTTAAAAACTGATTTTAAAGTTGAAAATCCAATATGTATTTTTGAACTTTCGAAGTTTTTGAATCTTTTAAATTTATTTGAAAATTATGATCTAAGCATAGAATCAAATAAAATTATTGTTTCAAATACTCAGACAAAATCAGTTTTTACTCTTGGCAGTATTGATGTAATGGAGGATTATAATAAATCATCGGAAATTATCGATCGAATTGATTTAGCCGAAACTGTTTCAAAATTTACACTAAAAGCAAAAGATATGATTGATTTCAAAAAATCGGCTTCCATTTTTAGTGAACTAAATACAATTGATTTCATTGGAAAGGATACTTCTACTTATGTAGAGCTTGGCGTTTATAATAAATATAATAGTTCTAACAACACGTTTAGCAAAGAATATCTTTCAAGCGCGCAGAAACAATTTAAAGTTTCGATTAATATAGAAAGTTTTCTAAAACTACCAAATTGTGATTATGAAGTTTGTGTAAAATATAATGAGTCAAAAAATGCTTATCGTATTTTATTTAAAACTGAATTATTTACAATTGCTGTTAGCACAATTAATGTTTAGAATTTTTTAGTTTTTTAATTTTTTGAAATTAGGTTTTTTAATTTTTTTTAAATTAATTTTACAATTTTTACAATTTTTAAGGATTTTTAAAATGAATTTTAATTTTGACTGGGAATCAATGACCGGCGGCGAGGACGTATTCGCTGCAAAAACTGCTTACGAAACTGACGAACGCTTCTACACACTTCCAAAAGACGATAAAGGTAATGGTGCTGCAATTATTCGATTTTTGCCTTCCGAGATTCTCGAAAATGGCTCAATGAGAACAATTAAGCAACTATACAAATACAATGTAAGATCAAAAACTTCAAAGAGATTTCTAGCAATTTGGTCTCCAACAAGTATTGGCAAGCCCGATCCAATTCAGGAAAAATGGGCACAACTTTGGAATGCAAATCAAAAAGAGGAAGCAAAAAGATATGCAAGATCAGAAAGATATATTGCAAATATTCTTGTAATTAAAGATCCAAAATGTCCCGAAAATGAAGGCAAAGTATTTTTGCTTGATATGAGTAAATCATTTAAAACAAAGATTCAGTCTTGGATTCAGCCATCTGCACAAGAGATTGCGTTGGGAACAAAGCCAAAGAATCTATTTAATCCACTAGCTGGTTATAATGTAAAATATTTGAGTTACAGAGACTCAAATGGATATATTACTTATGATAAATCTGAAGTTGCTCCAGATGAAACTGCGATTTTTAAATCGGGGGCAGAAGCAGCAAAATTTATTGATGCAAATTGTTATAAATTATCGGAGTGGGATCTAGAATCCGCTTATCCTTCGTATGATGAAATTAAAGAGAAGTTGGAAAATCTCGACGTCGCAACAACCGAGAAAGCAGCGGATGCAGTTCAAGCTGCTATTGATGTTGTTGATGTTCCATTTGATGTTAATGATACACCAAAGGATGAAATGCCAGCTCCAAAAGCAAAACTAAAAGTTGAAGCAACTCCAGAGCCAACTGATGATTTGGATGCTTTGATTAAATCACTAGCATAATGCTTAAATAAAGCCTCGGAAACGGGGCTTTTAAAAGGTTTAAAATGATATTAATTGATTTTGGATCCGTTTATTTTAGATCCCTAATGACTTCAATAAGCACAGCGAAACCTCACAAGAAAAATGGAAATTATATAACTTCTGAATATATTGATGTTGTTATATATCGAATTATTTCGGAATTGCTTGAAACATATAAAAATCATAAAAATGAATTTGGAAATCTCGTAATTTGCATTGATGACGCCTCGCGTCAATATTGGAGAAAAACGATATATCCATATTATAAAAATGCAAGAAAGCATCAGCGAGATATTTTACCAATTGATTTTAATGAAGTTTTTAAGCATATTAATTTACTTGTTTCAGTTTTAACAAAATATACTCCATTTAAATCAGTTCAAGTTCCTGGTGCTGAAGCCGATGATGTAATTGGATTCTTGACAAAAAAATATGCTCCTTTTGAAAAAATTTTAATTTGGAGTCCTGATAAAGACTTTAAACAATTTCATAATTTAGGTTATG
>CAUTVF010000062.1:0-4814 GCA_963541805.1 uncultured Alphaproteobacteria bacterium | reverse complement strand
ATAAAAATAAATTAAAAATTATAAAATGTAAATATTCATTTTAAATCTACAAAATGTAAACATTTTTTAAATATAATTATCTTAAATCATTAAAGGAATTCAAATTGGTTACAGAAGTAATAAAACGCGATGGTAATGTTGAAGAATTTAAGCCGTATAAAATTGATAATGTTATTGAACTTGCTTTTAATAATGTAAATGAATCATACGATCGAACAGTATTTGACAATGTTTTAAAAATTCTAAAAAAATCCGAATCCAAAGTATCAGTCGAACACATCCAGGATATTATTGAAACACAACTATATAAAAAGAAGCATTTTGAAGTTTTGAAGTCTTTCATCGAATATCGCCAAACGCACAAAGTTCAAAGATTTCTAAAAAAGGATAAAACGACATTCGTCGATTGTAATCAAACTATTGATGAATATGTTGATAAAGTGGATTGGCGAATTCTTGCAAACTCAAATACGGGATATTCACACGCAGGCCTTGTCAATAATACTGCAGGTAAGGTAATTGCAAATTATTGGCTTGATAAAGTATATAGTCCAGAAGAAGCAAAAGCTCACCGAGACGGAGATTATCATATCCACGATTTGGACAACTTATCAGGATATTGCGCAGGATGGAGTTTGAGAGCACTACTTGATGAAGGTTTCAATGGTGTAAGAGGCCGCGTTGATGCAGATGCCCCAAATCATTTAAGTTCGGCCTTAGGCCAAATGGTAAACTTCTTGGGAATTTTGCAATCTGAGTGGGCCGGCGCTCAAGCCTTTAGTTCTTTTGATACTTATTTGGCACCATATCTGTTTAAAGACTGTTTAACGGATGAACAACTTTATAAAGAAATGCAATCATTTGTTTATAATCTAAATGTTCCATCAAGATGGGGACAGTCTCCATTTACAAATGTTACAATTGATGTTACTGTTCCAGAAGATTTAAAGAATCAGATTCCAACTAGAAAACAAAGGCATATTTTTAGTGATATTGATGCTAATTCTGATCTCGGCAAAAAACTTCTTAATTTTTGCAAAAAACGCGGCAAAGAAAAATTAATTGATATGACATATTCTGATTTTCAGCCGGAACTTGAGCGCATTGATATTGCATTCTATAAAGTTTTAACAGAAGGAGATTTACATAGTCAGCCATTTACGTTCCCTATTCCAACTGTTAATATTACTGAGGGTTTTGATTGGGATTCAAAAGCTGCTAATGCAATATTTGAAAATGCTGCTAAAATGGGATCAAGTTATTTTCAGAATTTCATTGGATCGCAATATATCATTAATGAAAATGGTGAAAGAGTTCCAAATGAAAAAGCGTATAAACCCGGCGCAGTTAGGAGTATGTGTCCTTTGCACGGCAATACGTTAGTTAAAATAAAAAGAAATCCTACTGGAGAAGAGTCCATTGCTTCAATTAAACAAATTTTTGATATTACTAAACCCGTTTTTATAAAATATAAGAATAATTGGAAGCCGGCAATTCCAAACAAATCAACAATTCAAAAAACTGTTGAAATAACTGATGCTTTTTCAATTCATACTTTTGGAGAATTTCATTTACAGCCAATTGTTAGAAATGGAATTGAATTAGTTGTTTTAGCAAAGGAAATAAAAATTGGAGATTTTTTAAAATACAATTTAAACGAAAATATTGAATTATTCAAAGTAACTTCAATAAAAATAAATGAAAAATCGGATGATTTATATTGTTTTGAAGTTTTAGTTCAAGATGATAATAGATTATTTGAGCTCGCAGATGGATTAATTACGCATAATTGCAGACTTCAACTAGATCTCCGAGAGCTTCTCAAACGAGGCGGCGGGTTGTTTGGCTCCGCAGAAATGACTGGATGCTATGATGATCAAACAGAGATTTTAACTGATTCTGGCTGGAAATATTTTAAGGATTTAAATGGGTATGAAATTGTTTTAACAATGGATTCTAATAAGGATGTGAGTTGGAATAAAATTGAACAACTTCATCAATATGATATTGATGATAATATGTATCATTTTAAAAGACGAAATGTAACTGAAATGGTTGTTACTCCAAATCACAGAATGCTTGTATCCGATAAAAAAGGAACAAAATTTGAAGTTAAAAGGGCGGATGAAGTATTTAAATCAAAAAAAGAATATATAGTTCCAAAAAATAATGCAATAAAACAAAATATTTCAAAAAGTATTAAAATCGGAAATCTCGAATTTGATACATTTACTTTTTATCGATTTTTAGGTGCTTATTTGGGTGATGGCAGTTTTGTTTATAATGAAGAAAGACATAATTATAATGTAAATATTGCTCAAAAGGATACCGATAAAAACTTTGAATCAATTAAAAAAATTGTTGATGCAATGAATATGAAATATACTTATAGTAGTGGTTGTTTTAATATATATAATAAAGAATTAGCAAATTATATGAAACAATTTGGAAAAGCTCACGATAAATTTGTTCCAAACGAATTATTTTTTGAAGATGCTTCAGTAATTAATGCTTTTCTTGAAGGATTTAGACTTACTGATTATTGTAACAAATATTTTTATACTTGCTCTCCCCAATTAAAGGATGATTTGCAGATCCTTTTACAATTAGTTGGAATATCAAGCAGAGCAAGAATTCATAGGAAACATCCATTTACTGTTGATTTCGGAAACGGAAGAGCAGCACATTCCAATTATGATCTATGGGAGATTTGTGAGCACAGAACAAGATCAAAATCTTTTATGAAATCAAAATTAGAAATCAAACCTTATAAAGGAAAAGTTTATTGTGTAACTGTTCCAAATAATACTGTTTGTATCCGTAGAAATGGAAATATAAATTGGTCTGGTAACTCAATTGGCGTTGTCACTCTCAACCTCGCAAGACTCGGATACCTATTTAAAGGAGATTCTGAAGGACTTTATAAAAGACTTGACTATCTAATGGATCTTGCAAAATCAACACTAATTAAAAAAAGAGCAGTAGTTCAAGAACTATTTGATCGCGGATTATTCCCATATACAAAGCGATATTTACCGGGTTTCAACAATCATTTTAGCACTATTGGAATCAATGGAGCTAACGAAATGATTCGAAATTTCACAAATGACAAAGAATCTATAGTTACTGAATTTGGGCAGAAATTCGCGTATGATTTGCTTGAGCATATGAGAACGAGAATCCGAGAATTCCAGGAGTCTACCGGGCATCTATTTAATTTAGAGGCTACCCCGGCAGAGGGGACAACATACCGATTTGCAAAAGAAGACTTAAAAAGATATCCAGATATTTTACAAGCGGGTTTTGGAAACAATATTTATTATACAAACTCGACTCAGATTCCTGCTAATTACACGGACGATGTATTTGAGGCACTTGAGTTAAATGACTCCCTACAATGTGAGTATACGGGGGGAACAGTACTACATATGTATATGGCTAATAAACTTGCTGACGGAAAAGAAGCAAAAAACTTAATTAAAAAAGCAATTTCTAATTTTCGCCTACCATATATTACAATTACTCCAGTTTTTAGTATTTGTCCTAAGCACGGATATATTAGTGGAGATCACGAATTTTGTCCGAAATGCGATGCTGAATTGCTTGAGCAACAAAATCGAAGTTGCGGAAATGATTGTTAATTTTTAAAATCCGCGAAATGCGGATTTTAAATTAGATTTTTAAATGAAACTTGAATTAGATTTAAAATGTAAAATATGCGGCAAAGTTCTTAAAAATATAAGATCCTTTGCCTCCCATTTTCGAGAATCACATAAAGATTTAAATTATAAAGATTATTTAAGATTTACACATTTTGGTGTTGCTATTGGGTTTTGTAAAGTTTGTGGAGCTCCAGTTCAAAAAATTTCACTTTCTTATATTCCTTTATTTTGCTGTCATAAATGTATGGGCGTTTATTATCATACTAATGAGCAAGCAAAAGCAGAAAGATATGAAAAAGCAAAACAAACTTGTAAATCGAAATATGGTGTCGAAAATATTTTTGAAAATACTAATTTTATAAAACAAAAAACTAAGGAAAAACTTGGTGTTGAAAATGCGATGCAAAGTTTAGAAATTCAGGAAAAAGCAAAACAAACTCGTATTAAAAAATATGGATGTGAATATACGTTTCAGTCCGATTTAATCAGGGAAAAATCAAAAGAAACTTTGATAAAGAGATATAATGTCGAAAATCCGATGCAAGATCCTAAAATATGGAACAAAGCATTTCAAACAAGGGTTAAAAAAGGAAATTTTAAAATTTCAAAACCCGAAGAATCCCTATATTTAAAATTGCTTACTAAATTTAAATCAGACGACATAATTAGACAATATAAAAGTTCTAAATATCCATATAACTGCGATTTCTATATCAAGTCTCTAGACTTATATATAGAATTGCAAGGGACTTGGATGCACGGATTTGAACCCTACGATTCAAAAAATCCGGAGCATATAAAAATAGTCGAATTTTGGAAATCAAAAAATACTAAATTTTATAATAAGGCAATTGAAATCTGGACTATACGCGATGTTGAAAAACGTAGAATTGCCAAAGAAAATGGAATTAAACTCATAGAAGTATTTGATTCTGAATTTTTTAGTGAAATTGAATTTTTATTAAATTAATTTTATATTATATAATATATAATAAAATAATTTTTTATTTTAATCTCTAAAAATATGGTAAGATAACATTAAATGTAATTTTACTACATTTTAAAAATTAAACTTTAATATATTATAATATTAAAATGATAGAATGTAAAATATGCAATAAAGAATTTAAAAATACTAATTGTTTAGTAAAT
>CAUTVF010000061.1:0-4913 GCA_963541805.1 uncultured Alphaproteobacteria bacterium | reverse complement strand
ACTGTTCCTTTGTTTGTTAGTACAGGAGATACGATAGTAATTAATACAGATGAAGTTACTTATGTCGAAAGAGCAAAATAGTTTAAAATGCTTGCATTTTTAAACTATTTGATTAGCATCATAGATCGTTTTCATAAATTAATTAGATTTTAAGGAATTAAAAAATGGCTCATCATAAATCTGCGAAAAAGCGTATTATCAGTAGTGAGAAAAAGCGCATACAAAATAAAAGTTATATCTCTATGATTAAGACCTTTATTAAGAAGGTTGAGTTAATGTTGTCATCTGGTAAATCTGATGATGCTAAAGCTCAAGCAAGAAAGGCAGAATCTGTTATTGCAAAGGGTGCCTCAAAAGGTAGAATCCATAAAAACAAGGCAGCCCGCAAAATTTCGCGTTTGCAGAAAAAAGTAAACGCAAAATAGTAATTTAATACATACATAATTATTTGGTGTATTACTCCGCTATCTGTATTTATAGATAATCGGGAGGATGTGCCGGTATTTGATAAATACCGGCCTTTGCTATATAGTTATTTTTATTAAAAGCGATACAATAAACCGATTTTTGCAATTGGATAGAACGGTTTATACAATTTTTTAAAGTTTTCTTCTTCGTAGTTTTTTGCCATGTCGTTAGCAACTTTATTTATTTTTGCGATATCTGCAGGATTATTTAAGTTTGCAGTTTGCAATGTTCCGTCGTTCCATTCAACAGATCCTGTTCCTGATAAAGATACATTAACTTTTGGTTTTTCTGTAAACACTATACCTGCATCTGCAAAAAATTTTAAACCATAAAACAATCCCATATCAAAACCAGTTCCCAAATATGGACCGGTTGCTTTGGATTTTAATTTTGCCTCTAAGTTTACTCTTCCTTTTAATGTATAATCTTTTTTATTTAGTTTTACGGTTCTCCCTGTCCCGAATTCTTCAGATTTTCTGTTGCCCATTTCAAATTTTCCAGCGTAATAACCTGCACTAAAACGGAATGCACCAAGCACCCAAATTCCAGCAAAAGGATAAAAATCAATCAATGCACCCATTTGATGTCCTTTTGCAAAAAATTCAAAACTTGGCTTGTTCTTTCTTTCTTCTTTGTCAAAAGTAAAAGATAATGTGGAATATTCTAAACGTGTTCCAAACTTATTGTTTAAAAAATCTGAATCTGAAAACCTATATCCTGCATGTACTGCTATACCTTGTAATGCACCGATACCAACACCGATTTGGTATCCTCCATCAACACTTGCAAGTAAATTTCCTGAATTTATTGTTCCTGCCAGTGCCATTGTTGCAAATAAAGCTGATCTATAATTCATAGTATATTCTCCTTTAATTATTTTGGAAAATACTGGCATATATTTTAAATACATTCAATATTTTTATATAGGGATAAAATTTATTTTAAATATTTGAACAGTTTTAAGTTTATGTTATAATGGACAGGCATAAGGAGAGGTATGTCTTTAAATAAAATATTTTTTAAAGATTTGTTGCTGTTTATTGTTTTAAACTGTCCTTTTGTGTTTTCTGTATATGCTCGTTCTGGAAAGTATTCTTTTGAGGAATGTAAAACAACTTTAAAACAGTGTTTTTCTTCTTATGATCATGGCACTGGGAAAATTAATTCAACTGATAAATTATGTTCGTCAAAAGGAAGGTTGTGTTTATCCACTCTTAAAGAATTGGTTATAAACTGTGATAAAGTTTTAGATCCTTGTTTTCAAAATTCTTGTTCTGGGGCAAGTTGCAGTGATATTGCTTCAAATGAAAATTTAGGTATGTCTTGTTTAATTAATGCTGGTGTTCAATACCAATATAGATGTTATAATAAATTAAAAACTTTTTCTGTTAGTTATGCAAGCAGAGCAAAAAGTTTTGCGGATGCGGAGGCTTCAAGGTTAAAGCAAATGGAGCTTCAATCAAAACAACAAACAGAACAAGCGCAGATACAAGCACAAGCAGAACAATCCAGGAATCAAATTGCATCTCAGGAAAGAATAAAAATGGCAGAATTGCAACTGCAAAAAGAGGAAGCGGAAAGACAATCAAAAGAACGTGAGCAAGAACGTCGGGCACAGGAAAAAGCAAATCGTGATCCTAATTCAGATATAATTGTGCGTTTGAATGGATTAAAGAAATTTTTAAATTCTATGGAAAAATCGGTGAGCGAAGCAAAAGATATATCTGGATACGTTAAATATAAATTGTCTGGGGCAAATCCAAAGTTGAATAACGATTTAATGTGGTTTAGGCCATCGCGTAATATTCTATCATCATTAAAGCTTGCAGGGACCGGCTATATTTATAATGGTAATAAATTTAATTATAATGGTATGGATGTCCTTGATAGCGATGCGATGCAATCGATGGTTGCAGATAATGCTGTAGATCAGAATCAAAGTGATTCGAAGATATATTATACATGTTCGAAAAATATAAATACTGGTATTTTGCATGTACCGTTATCAAATTATTACAAGCAAGTCCAAGATTTTTTAAGTAATTTTGAAGATATTATCTTAATAGCAAAAGATTCACCTGATGCTATGGCTGAAATTGATTTTACATGTGTCGATAGTGTTCAAGTTTTTGTTCAACCATTAAATGAATATATAAATGAATTAGCGTCTATTAATAAAACTGCATTATGTCGATTTGATAGTTCTTCATTTATGAATGCGCTGCAAGGAATGGGAGGAATTGGAAGCTCTGGTTTGCCACGTGGTAAAGATGGGAGGTTTATGCGTTTAGATGTCGGAAATAAAAATAAAAAATTTGCTTTGTTGAATGCAATTGGAGTATCTGATGATACAAATCTGGGAGGTGAATATAATACGGATCTAGTATCTACAGATGATAAAACTGATTCTGTTGCTGGGGCAAAAATTGCACGCGCTGTCGGTTATGCATCGGATATTAATCGGGCTTTAGCATATTGTTATATGAATACTTTGCATTCTATGAAGCGAGTGATAACTTCAAAAAGAAATGTTAATCAAAATTCTACTCAACAATCTTTTGGCGGGGTTACTGGGTTAATTGCAAGGATTGGTAATTTGACAAGAGTAGAGATTGGATCTGGCAATAATAAGACATATTCTGTTAATAATATGGAACTTACGGCTTTATGTAATGATATTTCTGATTATGCAGTCATGAAAAATATATCTGATAAATATCAACAATATAATACTTGCAAAGTGTGTACAAATACTGGCAGTGGTCAAGATTATAATATTGTTGTAAACAGTTTGCGAAGTTGTGTACAATCCCTTGTTAATACATCAACGTCTGGTATTGCTGGAATGATGCAGCAAGGTCCTGGTTAGTGTAAAAAATTTTGTTTGGGGTATTTATGCGATCGTGGCGGAATTGGTAGACGCGTAGCGTTGAGGTCGCTATGAAATTATTTTCGTGGAAGTTCAAGTCTTCTCGGTCGCACCACTTTAATATTATTTTTTTATACTCTTTTTAATGTTTTGTGTTATCTACAGTGAATGCTGCATAAAATGCTGAGTATTCACTTCGTATTTAATATAGATAATTTAGAGGTTATATTGACATCTCCTGCGAATCGTGTAAATATCCTGGTCGGGAGTTTTTAATATCGAAAGGTATTAAAGTGTAATTTGTTCTGGAGAGGGTGTTATGGTTTTTATGCGTAGAGCGTACTTTTTTTTGTATATATTTTCATTTTTGTTTAATTCTTCTATTGGATATGTCTATTGGTATATTAATTTAAAAGATGATTATGTAGTTAATTCAGATAGAAGAGAATACTATGCAGAAATTGTTAGAGCTAGTGGTCAAAATAATTCTCGTAGTTTTACAATCGCTCCGTCTTCTTCATCTTCTACTACATTTAAAGCAGATGATTTGTCTTTTAAAATTCGAAAGTCAGTTATCGATTCCTCTTTGGAGCAATATTCTGACATTTTAGCCACTGTTAAAGCAAACGCTAATTTGCTTGTAAATGATTCGCTTGATTTAATAGTTGATGATTTTTCTGATAGTAGGACGGTTGGTAGAATTGATTTTGACAATCGAGGATATGTAAAAGTAAAAAGGTTAAATATTGCAGATAATAATATTCAAAAAATAATACTCGTGCTTTATTTAACAATTATTCTGTACTGGATGCAAAGGAGTTGCAGAATTCTATCTCTGGTACTTTTTGGAATAAACATGGTGGAACAGCAAAAATTGCAATTGTAAATAATTTAAATAAATCTAATTTTATTAATGATGGGGAATTAACCTCAGATTATTTGAATAATTCTAATTCTAAATTTACAAATTCTGATTCTGCAAATATAATCCGGCTAGAAAATGTGGGGGGGGGTAGTATCGTTAATGCAGGGAATTTAAATGTTAAAGAACTTGATAATGATGCAGTTTTTAAAAATTCTGAAACGGCGAATATAGAAAGAATAATAAATAAAACATCTGGTAAAATAGAAAATAGCGGATCTTTGACAAGTAATTATTCAGAAAACTCTGGACTTTTTGATAATCAAAGTAATGGTTTTGTGGATATATCTATACTGAAAAATCAGGCAAGTGGTAAAGTAAATAATTCAGGTTCTTTATTTTTAAATACTCTTATAAATGCTGGAGGTTTAGTTAATAATGACGGTAATATAGATATAAAAAATAATTTAAAAAATCTTGGAACAGTCAATAATAATTCTTTTTTAAATTCAAGAATTTTAAGTAATGAGGCTGGGGCCCATTTTAATGGATTGGTTGGTTCATATGCGGAGCTTGATGCTTTTTCAAATAAGTCTGGTGCTTTCTTAACTAATGAAGGACATATAAAAGCAAAGACATTGTATAATGGCAGCCATTATTTTAAAAATAAATTGGGTGGTATAGCATCAATGCAAATTTTTGATAATGTTGGAA
>CAUTVF010000060.1:0-5213 GCA_963541805.1 uncultured Alphaproteobacteria bacterium | reverse complement strand
ATTCTAATAAACTTCGGGTTGCACTATGTCGCATGCGATCAATTTGTTCATTTATACTTGCATCTTTTTCAATATATAAGTCTGTTCTTGGTACATACGCCTCTGGTTGATAATAATCATAATAAGATACAAAATACTCAACATGATTATCTGGAAATAAATTTTTCATTTCTTCGTATAATTGTGCAGCTAACGTTTTATTTGGAGCAATAATTATCGCAGGCACATTAGAATTTGCAATAACATTTGCCATTGTAAAAGTTTTTCCAGATCCAGTTACTCCAAGTAAAACTTGATTGCGTTTATGATTTTTAATTCCATTTGATAATTGATCAATTGCATTTATTTGATCCCCTGATGCTTTGAATTCAGAAACCAAATTAAAATTAGCCGGAAATCCAAAAAACTTATTATTGTTTTTATGTTTAAAAATTGACATGTACTAAAAGTATATAAAAAAAATTTAAAAACAATATTTTTGATAAAAAATAATCACTTTTCATTTTTTGTTTAAAACATTTTATGTTATACTCAAACCTAGTATTAGTTTTTAGGTTAATATGAATAAAAAAAATATAATTTTAACAACAACTGATGGTATTTATGGTCAGTCTATAAAGTCGGTCCTAGGCCTGGTTCAAGGGAGTACCGTTCAAGCAAAAAATGTTTTCAAAGATATTGCAGCAAGCTTTAAGGGTATGATTGGCGGAGAAATAAAATCATATACAAAATTGTTAGCAGATGCAAGGGACAGAGCAACAATGGAAATGGTAAATGCCGCTAAAAAACTTGGAGCAGATGCAATTGTTGGGATTCGCTTTTCGACATCAGCTATCATGCCAACAGCTGCAGAGATTCTTGTTTATGGAACAGCAGTTAAATTAAAATAATATGAATACAGTTAAGGAAGTAATATGTCAGAGAACACGGATAATTTATATAAGAAGGGAAATAAACTTTTAGATATAAATAATTTTAATGATGCAAAAAAATGTTTTGAAGAGGCAATTGAAGAAGATAAATTTCAAGAAAAGTTGTGGAATGCTTTGGGATTTACTTATCAACGTTTAAAGGATTATAACAAAGCTATTGAATGTTATGATAAAGCAATTAGTTTAGACCCATCAAGTAATGCAAGTAACAATAAGGGACTTGTGTTGTCGTTAATGGGAAATTACGAAGCAGCTCTTATCTGTTTTGATATGTTAATAAGATTCAAACCAACATATATGGATGCATATCAAAATAAAGGAATGATTTTACAGAAATTATTAAAATTTGAAGATGCAAATTCTTGTTTTGATACAGTGTTAGCAAAAAATCCAAAAAATGTTACTTCCTTAATTAGTAAGGGGGTCTCATATCAAAAGATGGGAGAGTATGAAAAAGCAATTGAGTGTTTTGATAGAGTATTTGAGATTGATCCAACAAATATTAAAGCGTGGAATTCAAAAGGAATAACTTTGCAAAAATTAAAAATGTATGATCAAGCAATTGTATGTTTTGATAAAATATTGGAGTTTGATCCAAAAAATGTAAAAGCAATGACCAGTAAAGGTTATACTTATCAAAAGATGGAGCAATTTGAAAAAGCAATTGAAGTATATTCAAAAGTAAATATGATGAATGGCGGATATAATTACGAGTCTTATAATGGACTTGGTACTTGTTTTTCAAAATTAAGATTGTTCGATAATGCAATTAAATTTTATAGTCAAATTGTATTAAATGAATTTGGACATAAAAAATTATCAGCTGAGCGAAGTATAAAATTTTTACAAAAGTTAAAAAGTAAAATTGGAAATAAAAACAGTGATGAAACAGAGATCAAAGATACAAAAGAGGAGTAAGTCATGTATTTCTGGAAATATAAAAAATTAGCAAGTGATTTTGTAGATAATAAGATAACTGAAAAGCAAAAATTGATGTACGTTTTTATTCCAGCATTTTTTACTCTTTTTGGTTTACTATTAAGATTAATAATCCCAGGATTAGATATCAAAAACAGCCCAGCATGGAGTGCTTTATCAGAAACTGTAACTGTAGTAACAGCGACAATTGAGCTGTTTTTTACACTTATGATTATGCTGTATGCATACAAATTAAATCGGGAAGCAGATAATAAAGATTTGATTGCAAGATATTTTGCATTTAAGTTTGTGTCAATGATTAGAACCGTTGCTATTGTAGTATGGTTAACAATTTTATTTGTGCTTCTCAAAGGATTTACCGGCGAGACAATAATTGTAAAAACTTATGAAATTGTAACAATTTTTATAATATCCGTATTTTATTCATATTATGTACAAATAGCAGCGTTTTTACATTTGAGGAATTGTTACAAATTAAATATAAAATCAGTCGGAAAAACCACAACAAAAAGATCAATTTTCGCTTCTATGTCGACGAAAAAAGTTACAAATTCAAAGCAAGCCCTTTCTAAAAAGAAAGACAGTAAAAAGAAAGTTGCTAAAAATGCACAAATAAAGAGGAGATAGTTTATTTTTATATTATTTTAATAACTAATAAGGAGAGTAACATGTTTAGTAAATTATTTAAGACCGTATCAGGAAAAGATACAAAAAAGAAAATAAATGAAAAAAGTACTGTTAAAAAAGTAACTGCAAAGGTCCCTGTAAAAAAGGTAGCTACAAAGGTTGCAAGTAAAACTGTCGTAACAAAAGCATCGGTTAAAAATAAAAAGGATGTAAAACCACTTGCTAAAAAAACACAAGATAAAAAAGTAAGTAAAGTTGTTACTGCTAAAAGTATGTCCAAGGCAAGCAAAACTGTAAAGCCAGTCTTAAAAGCAAAGGTAGTTGCAAAAAAAGAAGTAAGTAAAAAAGTTGCTTCAAAGAAACCAGTTACTAAAACTGTAAAAGCGAAAAAAATTGAAAAAACGGCTCCTTTGGCAAAGAAAATTGTTAAGATACCGGTAAAAGCTGTGGCAAAGGCCCCGGCAAAAAAAGTAGTTACAAAAAAGATTGCAACAAAACCAACAACAAAACCAGTAAAAGCGGTTAAATCTGTTAAAGTGGTTGCTAAGAAAAAACCAGCATCAAAAAAATAATTATGGAGAAATCGCAACAGCCATATGTTTTAACCGGTATTAAGCCAACTGGAATTTTACACCTTGGCAATTATGTTGGCGCGATTAAACCAATAATTGAACTTGCAAATTCATCTGACTTTGCAGGTTCTTTTGTTTTCATTGCAGATTACCATGCATTAAATGGATTAAAAGATCCAAAATTATTACGAAGTTATGTGTTAAATATTGCAAGGGTATATTTAGCTTTAGGATTAGATACGAATAAAACATATTTTTATAAACAATCTGATATTCAAGAAATTTTTGAATTACAGACAATTTTAAATCCATTTACCCCAAAAGGATTAATGAACAGGGCACATGCATACAAAGCAATTTTGGAAAAGGATGGAAATGATAACAATGTCAACATGGGATTATACACATATCCTATTTTGATGGCAGCAGATGTTTTATTATTTAGTATTAATAAAAATATGCTTGTCCCTGTTGGAAAGGATCAAACACAGCACATCGAAATGATGCGGGATATTGCCGGATATTTTAATAATAATTATAAAACGAATATTTTTGCTTTACCAAATGGATTTACACAAAACAATATAGAACTTCCCGGGATTGATGGCCGCAAGATGAGTAAATCATATGGAAATATTATTCCAATTTTTGAAGATCCGAAAACGATTAAAAAAATTGTTATGGGAATTAAAACAGACAGTAGACTTCCAAACGAGATTAAACCAGATTTCGAAGATAATTATATTTATAAAATATATAAAATATTTGCTTCTAAAGAAGAGGTCGCAACATTTGGCGATAATTTACGTGATGGGAAAATGGGATATGGGGATGCAAAAAAGATACTTGCAGACAAATCAATTGAATATTTTAAAGTATTTTTTGAAAAATATAATTATTATTGTAATGTCCCTGATAAAGAAATAGAAGATTTATTACAAAGTGGGGCTGAAAAAGTCAGAAGCATTGCAGCGCAAAATTTAAATAAAGTTAAATCAATAATTGGAATGTAAATTGTTAAAGATTAATAACATGTCAATTTTTAATAAAAATTTTTGGACAAGTAAACGTATATTATTATCTATTTTTAGCTTTTTATTATTTATAGATATTTTAACAAAACAATTAATTATCTATCTTGGATATGGGGATTTTTTTAAATTATATTTTGAATCTAATTTTAAAATTGTTGGAATGATTTTTGGGCGAGTAACAAGTTTTTTTAATTTAGTACTTGTCCACAACAAAGGAATCAGTTTTTCAATGTTAAGCAATAATAATCCAATGATGCGATGGGCATTATCAATTGTTGCAATATTGATTGTTATGTTTGTCTTACAATTAATTCACGAAGAAAAAAAATTAAATTCTAAAATTGTACTTACTTTTATAATTTCTGGAGCAATTGGAAATGTGATAGATCGTCTGCGTTTTGGATCAGTCATAGATTTTTTGGATTTTCATATAATGGGTTATCATTGGCCGGCATTTAATTTTGCCGATACATGTATAAGTTTAGGTGTTTTTTTATTCATAATAATAAAAATTATTGAAAATAAGAAACATATTTCTAAAAAATAAATTATATTAAATATGCACTTGTGGATTATGAATTGTGCTTAAACCTTGCACAATTTCAATGATCTTTTTTGATTCTATATTTTTACAAACCTCTTCCATAAATTGCCAATCCGGTTCATTATTTTGATCGATCGGAAGTAATATTTTCGTTTTATTTAACCTAACTAAACTTGCCCCTTTGCCCCAAATAAATTTGTACATTTGCAATTTTAAAAAAGGTATCAAAAACATAGCATTGTATTTATTTAAATTCTTATTGTATAAAATTTGTACTTTTTCACCTGTATAAAAGGTATTTTGCTGGTAAAAAACTGTTTGAGTATCAAGTCCGATTGTTATTACATTACCGGGGTCTTTTTTATATTTTGAATCTTGAACATCAGATATAAATAAATTAATTCCATTATCTATTTCGCTTCTTGTTACGTATGGAATTTTGCCAGATCCACCGATTAACTTATTTTTATCTATACCACTACTGGTTGACGTAATATTAAAAACATCTCCAATGAAAAATTCTTTATAGGTGGGCCGCGGCGGGGGGGGGGGGGGGGTGTGGGGG
>CAUTVF010000059.1:0-5800 GCA_963541805.1 uncultured Alphaproteobacteria bacterium | reverse complement strand
GTGGAAAGATGAGATTGACGTTTATTGCCCCATCACGTGGTTTAATTGGATATTTATCAGAATTCAGGACGGATACAAAAGGGACTGGTTTTATGAATAGAATATTTCATTCATATATGGAATATAAAGGCACAATTGAAAGCTATAGAAATGGGGTTTTGGTATCTATGGAGCAAGGTAAATCAAATGCATACGCTTTATTTAATTTGCAACCACGCGGAACATTATTTATAGATCCAGGAATTGATGTTTATAGTGGTATGATAATTGGTGAAAATTCACTTGCAACTGATTTAGAAGTAAATCCAGTAAAGGGTAAACAGTTAACCAATATTCGTGCTGCAGGTAGTGATGAAAAAATATTATTAACTCCTCCACGTAAAATGTCATTAGAGGAGGCATTGTCATATATAAAAGATGATGAGATTGTTGAAGTGACTCCAAAAGTTATACGAATAAGGAAAAAAGAATTAAACTATAATGTTCGTAAAAAGATGTTGGGTAGAGGAAAATAAAAATATATTGTATAATTTAATTATAAATTTTATCCTTATGCGAACGATATATTATTAAAGGAGCAAGGACATGGATATAAAGGAAAAAGTATTTGTTATGTTAAAACCAGATGCAGTTAAACGTGGGTTAAGTGGTAAAATTATATCTATGTTCGAAAATGCTGGTTTGGAAATTGTGAATATTAAATATGTTAATGCCACTCGCGAACAAGCAACACAGCATTATCCAAGTAATGATGAATGGTTGACAAGTGTTGGTAATAAATCATTGCATTTTTATAAAGAAAATAATTTAAATCCATCAGATTTCTTTTCTGATTGTTCGGCGAAGGCAATTGGCTTGGTTATCAAAGAGAGATTGGTTGATTATTTAATGTCTGGTTCTATGATTGCGATTGTTTTTTATGGTTATGATGCGATAAATTTGGCGCGTAAGATTGCAGGTAAAACAATTCCAGTTGATGCAGATATGGGGAGTATTCGTGGTAAATACGGTTTCGATAATCCAAAGATATCTGCACTAGAAAAAAGAGCATTACAAAATTTGGTTCATGTTTCCGATAGTCCAGAGTCTGTTGAACTTGAAAGTGGAATATGGATGTAGTGGAAGAATGGCAGAGTGGTCGAATGCGGTAGACTCGAAATCTATTATAGGGGTAACTCTATCGGGGGTTCAAATCCCTCTTCTTCCGCCACTATTACAGGAATTATGGAAATTGTCATAGAAATTCTGTATAGAATTTCATTCTATTTTCAGTGGTTATATAGAGAGTCCTTTTAAGTAATATATTTATTGGTAATCAGTTTTTATACCAGTATGATTTTCTAGAATTCTAATTATGTTTGGTTCGCCATCTTTTTTTATTTGTTCTTTACAAACCTCCATAAAATCATTCTTTATTGTATTGAAACAAGATTGTCTTGTATGCCATCCTTTTTGATAATATGATTGTTGCGTGTTTGCATAGTCAGCACATACAGTCATAGCAACTACAGATACAATTCTGTTACATTTTCGTTCATTTGATTCAAAATCACATCCAGCAACAAATAAGCATATTAAAGAAAACAGCAATGTTTTTAATTTCATGGATAAGTCCTTTTTACCTATACAATTAAGAATATTGTAATACTCTCGTATTAAAAGTTCAATCTCTTATAAATTGACAAATATAAATATCTAGGAACTGTACATTTATTAACAAACTTTAATTTTATCAAAATACTATTTCACTTAGACACTTCAAATTTATATATTTTTCGGTTATAATCCAATCTTCTTAAAATAAGGAGATAGTTATGTCTTTTATTCCGTGGTGGTTAAATACAATTTTTTATGGGATGTTTTCTGCGTTTTTCGATATTGCTGCCCAGCAATTAAAAGGTAATGTTAGGTTAACAACGATTTACTATGGAATTGGTAATTTTTTGATACTGTTTCCGTTTATGTTTTTTGTGACTGCACCAAGAAGTATTACATATTATCTGTTAGTCATAGTGACAGGAATTATAATCTTTGTTAATGATAGAAGATGGATGCAAACAGTTGCTAAGTATGGATCAATTGTGGTTGCTACATTTTCTCCATTATCTATCCCATTAATGACAGTTGTTTGGTGGATATTAAACCCAGTGTTATTGATCAACTTATTAAAACAATTTGATGCTTTTATAATTACAATTATTTGCGTTGCTACTCCAGTATTGAGTATTTTTTTATATAATTATTACGGGAATAAAAATAATGATGATTTGCTAAATAAAGAAGCATTTCGTTTTTTTGTTCCATGTATAATTATGGGAATATTCCAAGGTATATTTATAAGGTATGCTGTAGATCCTGTCGATACATTAACGGCAGTGGTATATACCAGTGGATTAATCAGTTTAATAAATGGAGGTTTAAATTTAATAGCTCTTATTTCTGAAAATCATTTTACAGGATACAGGCATTTATCTGTCAGATTGATAGATAAAAGGGAGAGAAAAAGTGGGCTTTATTCTTTGTTGTTTTTAAGTTTGTATGCATTTTTTAAATATCAATCTATGAAATTTGCACCAAATCCGGCATATATCAGTGCAATTACAATATCGATCAGTCCAACTGTAACAATTATTTTTAATAAAATAAATAAAATCAAAAGTAATGTTAATTATAAACTAACTGCAATATTTGTAATGTCATCTTTAATTTTAATTTTGGTATCTCTGAAACACTAAGTATTTTGATGTAACTTGACCGAGAGTCCGACCCGTGGTCGGGGAGACAGGATTTGAACCTGCGACACCTTGTTCCCAAAACAAGTACTCTACCAGACTGAGCTACTCCCCGATACTATCTTATCAAAAATGCAAATTTGCATACGAAAGACAGGGCAAAGTGTAAATAAAATTTTTATAAAATGCAATATTAATCTTTATTTTGTGTATTTGTTTTTATATAGTTTTGTATGGGTAAAGATTCAAAATTTTCAAATAAAGTGTATGATTGTGTCAAAAGTATTCCAAAGGGAAAAGTTACTACATATGGAATAATTGCGGCATTATCTGGAAATCCAAATGCTTCCCGTGCAGTTGGTCAGATTTTACACAACAATCCAAGTCCTGTTAAAATACCATGTCATAGAGTTGTTAATAGGGATGGAAGACTTGCTCCATCATTTGCATTTGGAGGACAAGATATTCAAAAAATTCTTTTAGAACGTGAGAACATTCATGTTGATATCAACAACAGAGTCAATCTGAAAAAATATGGATGGAAGCTATAGTGGTGGGATTGGCAGGACTCGAACCTGCGACCAGACCGTTATGAGCGGCCTGCTCTAACCAACTGAGCTACAATCCCACACGGTGCGTATGATATAAAAACGTATTTATCAAGTCAAGCAAACATTATGAATTATAGTCGTAAATAAATTTTAAAAAATAAAAAATTGTGGTAATATAGATCTGATTTTAAAAAGGATTAGATATGAAAATACTTGCAGTAAATAGTGGGAGTTCATCACTTAAATATCAATTGTATGATTGGGATAATAAAAAAGTCATAAGTAGTGGCTTGATTGAAAGAATAGGCGATAATAGTAATTTTATTTATTCAGATCATGGAGATTTAAAACAAAATGTAACTGTTAAGTGTGTTAATCATTCGGATGCAGTAAAAATAATTCTGGAGCATTTGTTAAATCCTTCATTGAAAATAATTTCAAATATAAATGAAATAAGTGGGGTGTCACATAGAATTGTACATGGAGGGGATGTTTTTGATAGAAGTGTTTTAATTACTCCGGAAACCATGAAAATTATTAATGATTTATCTTATCTTGCTCCTTTGCATAGTCCTGCAAATATTATGGGCGTTGATGCAATAATGAAATTGCTTCCAAATGTTCCTCAAGTTGCCGTATTTGATACTGCTTTTCATCAGACTATGCCACAATCCAGTTATGAATATGCTATTCCTGAAAAGTGGAGAAAAGATAAAAAAATCAGACGATATGGTTTTCATGGTACAAGCCATTTATATGTTTCACATCGGGCTGCTGTGCTTTTAGGAAAAAATATTAATGATTGCAATATAATAACTTTGCATATTGGGAATGGGGCATCAGCAACTGCAATTAAAAATGGAAAATCTTTTGATACATCAATGGGATTTACACCTTTATCTGGTTTGATTATGGGAACTCGTTGTGGTGATATTGATCCTGCAATAATTCCTGTTGTTGAGAAGGCATATAATTATACTCCAGATGAAGTGGAAAAAATTTTGAATAAAGAGTCTGGGGTTTTGGCATTAAGTGGAAAGTATTCAGATAGACGCGATATACGTGATAATTTGGTAACAGATGAAAAATGCAGGCTAGCTTTAGATGTTGAGTGTCATTTGATGCGTAAATATATTGGAGCATATTTTGTTGCACTTGACTGTGTTGTTGATGCTGTTGTGTTTACTGCAGGGGTTGGGGAAAAGGGTGGATTTTTGCGTTATCCAGTATTAAGGAATTTGGAAAAATTGGGAATTATTATTGATGAAGAAAAAACTAAATCTAATTCTCTACCATCTGGAGAAATTGAAATTTCCAAACAAAATTCTCCAGTAAAGGTTTTTGTAATTCCAACAAATGAGGAGATTGTGGCAATTGAAGATGCTGTTGCTATTATCAAAGGGGAAAATTTGGACAAATATGAATATAGTTTTTCAAAATAGATAAAGTACAGTTATAAATAATTATTTTAGAAATTACTTGAAAAATTATACCACTTAATGTATAAAACCAGCGTTAGTTAGGCCGGCTTAGCTCAGTTGGTAGAGCAGTTGATTTGTAATCATCAGGTCGGGAGTTCAAGTCTCTCAGCCGGCACCATTGTAAAAGTATATTTTATAATTTTGTATTGTTTTCTTTGGCGGGGTAGCTCAGTTGGTTAGAGCAGTGGAATCATAATCCACGTGTCGGGGGTTCAAATCCCTCCCCCGCTACCAGTTTTTGTGTATTTTATTTGGTGTTAACTTTCTCAATTTAAATATAATTCTGTGCAATGCTGGATTGATGTCATCTATTGTATGTAAAAGTTATTAAACAGAATGTTAATATATTAGTGATAAATTATTGTTGTATAAAATGTGCTAATATCATATTATTCCAAATATATTGGAGAGGAAAAATGAAAAAAATATTATTTATATTGGCTGGATTATTTGTAATAATGCATACATTAATGGCACAAACTAAAGATAAAAAATATTGGTAGCTTATTATTCAAGAACCGGAACGACGGCTCAGATTGCAAGATATATTCAAGAATCAACAAATGCTGATATATTTGAGATTATACCTGTCAATGCCTATCCAGATAATTATGATTCCATGACAGAGCAGGCAAAGAAGGAAATAAATGAAGGGTATTTGCCTCCGATTAAAGGAGGAGTGAGTAATATTTCAGATTATGATGTTATATTCATAGGATCTCCATGTTGGTGGAGTACAATTGCGCCACCTGTTTCTACGTTCTTATCACAACACGATTTAGCGGGAAAGACAGTTGTTCCCTTTTCAACTCATGGAGGAAGTGAGTTAGCCAATAATGCGATTGATACCGCAAAAAAAGCAAAGGGAGCAAAAACTCTGGATGGGCAGGCCTTTAGAAATGCATCAGAGCAAGATGTTAAAAATTGGCTTAATAGTTTTACCTTTTAAGTTTTGATGTTTTGCTTGATTTTTTATTAAAATTTGTTACAATACAAGCACTGATTGGGACAGTAGTTAATTTAAAAAGGAGAAGAA
>CAUTVF010000058.1:0-5934 GCA_963541805.1 uncultured Alphaproteobacteria bacterium | reverse complement strand
ATTATTTTATATATGTAATATTTTGAATTTATGATTAACTTTTATAAAGTAGGTGGCTGTGTTAGGGATGAATTACTTGGTTTAACCCCATCCGATATAGATTGGGAAGTGATTGGAGCTTCAGCCGAAGACATGATAAATATGGGATTTATTAAAGTTGGGAAAAACTTTCCAATTTTTATTCATCCAGTTACAAAAGAAGAGTATTCTATTGGTAGTTTTAAACAGTTAAATGGGAATAGTTACGAATTTATCCCAAATATAAATATTACAATTAAAGAAGCTGTTAAAAGAAGAGATTTTACAATAAATGCATTAGCAAAAGATAATAAAGGTAGCATAATCGATTGTGTTCATGGTGTGGATGATTTAAATAATAAGATTATTAGGCATATCGATGCAACTTCTTTTACAACCGATCCTCTTCGGGTTTTGAGAGCATGCAGATTTGCAGCAAAATTGAATTTTGAAATAGCTCCAGAAACACTTATTTTATTAAAACATATCGTAGATATTGGTATGCTAAATTCTATTCCAGTAGAAAGGATTTGGTTAGAGACAAAGAAAGCTTTGACAAAAGGTTACAATAGCAGGATTTATTTTGAGCTATTAAATCAAATAGGGGCTTTAAAATTACTTTTTTCTGAATTATATAAACTAACTTTAACTCCAGAAAATCCAGTATATCATCCGTCAAAAAATACTTTTAAGCATACAATGATTGCCTTATCTAGGGTTCAGTATAAAGAGGATATAGTTAAATTTGCTGTGTTATGTCATGATATTGGTAAAGGAAGGACTAAACAGGAATTATTACCAAAACATTACAATCATGATATTAACGGTATAAAAGTGATAAATGATTTTTGTGCAAAATTAAGAGTTCCAACAAAATATAATATATTTGCCTCTACATTTTGTAAATTTCATATGAAGTTAGCGTTTTTTGATCAAATGAATATTGCAAGAAAATATGATATTATTAAGTCATTATCTGATAATTTTAAAGATAAAACATTATTACAGAATTATATGTTATGTTTCAAAGCAGATTGGATGGGAGAAGATGTAATTATAAATGATCTTGGAGTGTTGGATAATATATTACATGATATGATGAATATTTTTAATATAATGGAAAATATTACTCTAAAAAATTTACCTGAAAAATATCAAATAAGTCTTGCAAATTTTACAGGTGAAAAATTTGGAGTGTTATATAGGGAGTATATGGTTAGATATTTATTAAATAAAATTAAATCTTATAATTTATAAAACACTTGAAAATATTTATTTTTAATATAGCATTACTCGAGTTTTTAAGACCTTAAAGGGGGTGAAGAGTTTGGTTAAAGTTATAGTAAACGATAATAATGTTGAGCAGGCTTTGCGTATTGTAAAGAAAAAAGGACAAAAAGAAGGCTTGTTTAAAGAAGTTAAAGAAAGACAGAGATTCACAAAACCTGCTGAAATGAATAAGCGTCGTAAAAATGAAGCTGTGCGTCGCGAAAGAAAAAGACAGTGGAAAGAAAAACAAATTATAGGATTTTAGTTTTTCTTTAGATCTTTGTTCCCGCATTTTGCGGGATTTTTATTTATCTATCTATATGCCAAGTTTAAATATGCTTCTATTTTAATTTAAAACTAACTTATGTATCGACATTATTGCAAGTCAATGATTTTAATTAAAGATATTGGTAACAATTAGGCAAGAGATGTATAAAACTTCTGCTATATAACATTGGATAAATTATTATCTCCAGTAAAATGTACTTGTTTTTTTAGGCAATCCTGATTTTATATTTCCTGATCCATCAACTGCATACCACGTTTTTGCAAGTTTATAAATTGGCATGTCTTTTTGTGAGTCAGAAACAGTTTTAACAATATTATATTTATTGATTTTATTTTGTTTAAACCATTTCATTAATCTCTTTACTTTTTCATATCCATTACAATTTTCCCCATTGATTTTTTTGTAATCATTTCTTTTTGTATTTGTGCAAATTAAAACATCAATCGGAAGATTTTTAATTGTCGGTTTTATAAAAAAATCTGGGCTTCCAGAAATACAGACAACTATTCCAGTTTTGTCTGTATAATCTTTTTCCAACATTTTGATGACTTTTTTATTCAGCCGGTTGTTATTTGACTCTTTCCAAAATTTTTTGATTTGTTTTTCTGCAAAAGATTTATTTTTTGGTAGAAATCTAAAAAACTCTTCCTTTAAAGTTTTATGTGAAATTAATTTAAGCTTATATAAGAATAAAACAATTGCGAAATATGGAATCCAAAAGATTACTAAGGGATGCACTTTACTCCACCACCAAAAAAATTTAACCCCAGTATCACCCTTTACAATTGTACCATCGAAATCATATAAATATATATTCACAGGGCTCTTTTTTTCGCTCATTTTTTGTATGTAAATTTGAAAATTAAATCAGGTTATACTTTTTATTTACTTGTTGAAGAATTTTAATTGCTTTATCTTTCATATCGCTACGTGTTAATGAAAACTCTATATTTGCACGTAAGTAATCATTCTTATTTCCACAATCAAACCATTCACCTTGAAAAATTAATCCGTTAACAGATATTTTTCCAATACTTTCTGTTATAGCGTCGGTTAACTGAATCTCTCCACTCGAATCAAACTTTTCTTTTTCAAGAGCCTTAAATATGTCAGGCGTAAATATATACCTCCCCGCATCAACCAGATTTGACGGTGATTTAGTTACTTCAGGTTTTTGAACAATATCATCTACTTGAACAACTGTGCCAATCGAGTAATCATTATTTTTTGTTTTAAAAACCCCATACCTATTGACAGTTTCTGGTTCAACTGTGTATGCCCCTATTAAGAATCCATCTGTATAACTATCTGTTAATTGTTTCATAACAGGAGTTTCTGACAGAAAGATATTATCAGGTAGTAAAACCGCAAATGGTTCATCACCAATAAAATGTTTTGCACAGTTAACAGCATGCCCCAGCCCATTTGGTTCATTTTGTCTAATGTACGAAATTGATCCTGACTTTAAATATTCTGGGTTAATAGATTTCAGTAAATCTATTTTATTTTTCTTTAATAATAACTCTTCCAGCTCTGGTTTTTTATCAAAATGATCTTCCAATATTGTTTTATTTCGCCCAGTTATAAAGATAAATTGTTCTATCCCCGCAGCATATGCTTCCTCAACAACCATCTGCACAATTGGTTTATCAACAACTGTTAACATTTCCTTTGGAGTCGCTTTAGTTGCCGGCAAAAAGCGCGTTCCGAATCCTCCAACTGGAATAATTGCCTTCTTAATTTTATTTGTCATTTTTATCCTTTTATTATGGATCTTTTCTGTTGCTGGGAAAGATCCAACCCCACTTGAGGAAATCTAAAGTCATCAAGAATCTAATTTCGCATAGCTACGATTAAGCAGCCATTGCAAGATATGAATTATCATTTGCATTCATATTTAAAATTTTTTTACGGAAATTACGCCGAAGACAATTTGTATCTTTATTGCATCTGTCGAAACTGATTACCCCCAAAGATGAAACTAACTGGTGGAGGTAGAGGGAATCGCACCCTCGTCCAATATGCCTATTCTATACAAGGTTTAGCCTTATAGTCATAAAGACCAGATATTATAAAATGTTAAATATTAAAAATCAAATACTTGTATAAATTTTATTTGTAATTTATTGGGCTTATGTTATATTTTTTGCGTAATTTTTTAGAAAATTGGGATATACTTATGATAAATATTTTACGCAATAAATCAGATGGGTTCTTCGCAAAGTTTTTATTAGGAATAATCGCTCTTGCTATGGCTATTACCGGAATGATTGGGTATATGGGCTCATCTTCGTCTGTTATTTTTTCTTCAGCTGGTGTTGATATTACAGCTCCTGCTTTGGACAAGGAAATAAGGCGCCAAATATCCCAGATGGAAAAAATGAGTGGTCGAAGAATTAATACAAAATTGGCTGTCCAGATGGGTATTTTAAATCAAATTATTTCTAATTTATCATTGCGTATTTTGCTGGATCGCGAGGCGAAGGATTCCGGAATATTGGTTCGTCGCGACAGGGTGGAGGCAATGATTCGTGCATATCCACAATTACAAGATTCAAATGGGGAATTTGATTATCAGTTGTTTAACAATTTACTGCAATCTGCCAATATCTCTGAAAATGAATTTGTTACTGAAACTATGGCGGAAAAGTCACGTGAATTAATACAGTCATCTCTTGTAAATACTTTTGATGTTCCTGAATATTTAGTTAAGTTTAATTATATGGTATCGAATGAAATAAGAAATGTTTCATCTGTTGTTTTAAATTCTGATAATAATGTTATTACAGAGAAGCCAAAAGATAGTGATTTGCTGGAGTTATACGAAACTCATAAGACAAGTTTTAAGACTCCTGAATACCGAAAGCTTTCATATTTTCTAATTACTCAAAATGATGTTAGACACTTAATCAGATCTAAATCAAAAGATAGTGATGCAATGTATAAAAAAATGTATGATGTGGCAGAAAATATTACAGATGATTTAATATCTGGTTCTTCTTTGAACGATATAAGTAAAAAATATGGAATAAATCATGTTGATTTACCTAAATTTGATCTAATTGGAAATGGTGTGAATAGAAGAAAAATAAAAGATAAAATTTTTACAGATGTATATATTAATAAAGCAATTAGTATGGGGTTAGGTGATGTAAGTTCTATTGAAGAAATTGGTAATAATTTGCTTGTTTTTAAAGTTACAGGTTTTGAGGAAGCTAAACAAAAATCTTTCAAGGAAGTTAGAAATAATTTGATTGATATTTGGAAAATGAACAAAAAAGAAGATAAAACATTGAATTATATTTCATCAATAAAACAAAATATTATTAAGAATAAAAAAAGCTTGTCTGATTCTGCAAAGAAATATGGATTAAAAGTATCTAATATTTCGATTAAGCGCGGTCAAATGTCATCAATTCCGATTGAAACAGTTAATGCAATGTTCATGGCAAAAGTTGGAGAAATTGGTATAAAAAAGGAAACTAAAAATGGGCAGTATAGAATATACATGGTTGATAATGTAGTTTTTCCAGAAAAGAAAAATTATAAAGACGAAAAGGTCTTTATGAAAAAGGACCTACATATAGCTACACTGGAAGAATACGTTTATTATCTACGTGAGAAGTATGGATTCAGCGTGAATGAAAACAATCTAAAATCCTTTATGAACATGTATTTGAATTGATTTTAATTTCTTCTAGGTTCCATCTTGGTTTTGGAGAAAAGTTTATATTTGGCTTTTCTCCGTTTTTTATGTGCTCAATCCCTGTCCACGCGATCATTGCCCCATTATCACCACATAAATTTAATGGTGGAGCAATAAAATCTAGATTATTAATGTTTGCAATTTCTTTTAATTTATTACGTATCA
Source organism: uncultured Alphaproteobacteria bacterium (assembly GCA_963541805.1). Classification (GTDB taxonomy): domain Bacteria; phylum Pseudomonadota; class Alphaproteobacteria; order Rs-D84; family CASDRH01; genus CAUTVF01. The sequence goes on along the minus strand of CAUTVF010000058.1, from coordinate 487 downwards.
TTTTGTTTGCTGCAACCCCTCCTGCAGCCACAATTGATGTTATTTTTTCGTTTTTAATAATATTTAGAGCAATATTAATTTTATCTTCAATAATATCACATACAGTTTTATTAAGTGAGTAGCATATATTATATTTTATCGTATCTGTTACATTGTTCTCTGTGCCATGTGAAATATTTTGTATATATCTTATTACATTACTTTTAAGACCAGAAAATGAAAAATTAGCTTCTATAACTTTTGGCTTTGAAAATGTAATTATTTCACTAGAAACATTGTGTGAATATTTTTCTGCATATTTTTCTATTTCTACTCCATTTGGATAGGGTAATTTTAATTCTTTAGCAATCTTATCAAAACATTCTCCACAAGCATCATCAACAGTTTTTCCAATAATTTTATAGTTTGCAACATCGCGTACCAAAACAATTTGTGTATTTCCCCCAGATACAAGCAATAATAAATAAGGAAAGTGAAGATCCTTATT
>CAUTVF010000057.1:0-5955 GCA_963541805.1 uncultured Alphaproteobacteria bacterium | reverse complement strand
TGATGCGGAGGATTAGAACCCTTTAATTACAACGGCGGGAATAGCGTCGTTATTCACTGTTCAGTAATTGATTATTTGAGTAGTGATTCTACTCCCTCGACTGAGGTCGGGGAGCCATAGTTATAAAACAAGATATATATCTAAAAGCTATGGAGTCATTTTTGTAATTATGATGTTCTAACTCTCCGACCATTTATGGTTTTTTGATCTGTTAATCGATTTTGTATTAACAGGTACGTTTAGTTTAGCTTGGAGAAGAATGCTATGTTATTAAAGAGATACTTATCGATATTTGTATGTGTATTAACGTTTATTCTAACATTTATCTATTACGAGAAGCCATTACATTCAGAAGAATCAGAGAATATAGATAGTTTAATATCTGCTATGTGGGATAGAATAGGCTCACAGGTAGAAGGTATATCTTCATCAACAAAAAGTAGTTATGAAGAAAAATTACAAGAAAAATTTAAAGTAAGGGGTATAGATGAAACTGAATTAGGAAAAAAGAAGATAGAAGAATTGAAGAAAGAATTTTCAGATGGATTAAAATCCTATTTTCCAAAAAGAGACTTACAAAAGTATAAAAATCGTATTTTAGGTATAGAAGCAGATAAAAGAGAGGCTGAAATAGAAAAAATAATAAAAGAAGAAGTTGATAGTGCACAGACTAGCTTTGATAATTTTCTTAATACTAAAAATAATGAAATTTCAGCAAAAGTCTCTGAAACTGAAAAAGAGATTGAAGATAGACTTGTAGAAAATTTGGTAAAAGAAATAACCGATAAACAAAATGAAGAAAATAAAAAATTGCAACAATATGTTAAAGATAAATTAAAAATAGAAAAAGAGTATTACAATAAACAAATAAAAGGATACAGTAAGGCATGTAAGTTACCAATTCAAAAAAATAGTAATTTAAATGACCAGGAAAAGCAGAATATATTTTCTAAATGTAATGAGTAGTCTGTAAAAGGGTTACAAGAAATATTCAAAGATTTAGACAAACTAGAAGAAGATATTATTCATAGCAATCTAGATTTAAAAATAGAGCTAAGAGATAATATAGAAAATTTAAAAAATCAAGATCTCAGTATTACATATAAAAAAATAAGAGAAAAAATATTAAAAGCTGTGGATGATCCATCACAACAAAAAGGGGAAGAAAAAACAAAAGAAAGATCTTCTCAACAAGATATTGATGATTCTTTTATTATTAAAAATTTTATAAGTTGTTTATATGTTTAATTATGGTTGTTATTGGAACAATTTGGAATCCACGATTTTGTACATCTGGTATCCATTTTTTTAAAACATTTATCGTATTATCACGCGGATGTCCAATTGCAATTGCATATCCTTTTCGCTTTGCAAATGACTCCAACATTTTTAATTGTTGCTCTATTTCTTTTTCCTCTGGATAATGATCCAAAAATATATCACGTGTTAAATGTGGCATTTCAATTATTTTTGCAACTTTTTCCCCAACACTTTTTTGTGATGTTTTTGAATCAACAAATATTAACCCAGCATCTTTTACAATTTGTAAAATAGTGCTCATTGATGCAAAATGTTCTGTAAACTTACTACCCATATGATTATTAATTCCAACTATCGCATCTGATTTACTTATTTGCTGTTTAATAATTTTCTGAAGTTGCGCAGAATCATAAGATGTTTTTAAAACATCAGGACCCTCATCATATGCTTCACTTTTTGCCTCCATTGGCACGTGCAACATAATTTCTTTACCTTTACTTTTGGCACTATTAATTTGATTTTGTAAATTAACTGCATACGTCATATACGATGTGGTAAGTGGAGCATTAATTTCCAATACTTTATTACTCCTTATAATATCTAATCCCATATCATCAATTATTATTGCAATCATCGGGATATTATTTTTTACCTTAAAATTTAATGCATTTACCTGCCATTTTGGAAGATTTCTATTAACCTTTTTCTTTTGAAACAATACATTTCTATTCTTTACTTTTGCTATACTCGTTTCATGTAAACGATTATCAGGTATTTGCTCATGCCGAGTTTCATTTAATTTATTTTCTATTACAGGATTATTAATAATATCTAAATCCTCAATTTCTCCATCTATTAGGTTCTTTTGTTCTATAATCTTACTTATTGAATATTTATTATAAACTTCATGTTTGTGTATATTAATAAAGTTTCCAAAAATAAAACCAATTACAAACAACAATATAAAAATTAATACAAATGACCTTTTGGATATGCCATATGAAAAATAAATATCAGTTATACTTTTTTTATTCATAATATCGATTGATTTTTATTTATTTGCTACTATCATCTCAGGGCGCAGGATATTGTGTATTCTGTGAAAAGTAAATTGATTTTATTTATGAAAGGGGACATTAATGTCAATAATTGTAACAGGACATATGAAGCCTGATGCTGATGCTGTAATATCATCGATTGCAGTCACTGAATTGATGAATAAACGTGGTTTTGATTGTATCGCTGCAATGCAGGGACCTGTTAATCCAGAAACTGATTTTATATTAAACAAATTTAATTTAGCTGAGCCACAGATAATAACTTCACTTGCAGACAGGGATGTTATACTTGTTGATACAACAGATACTGTACAGTTGCCATCTGATTTATCAAAGGCAAACAACATAGTTGCAATTGTTGATCATCACAAATTAGGGGCCGTTACAACTTCTGCCCCTGTTGAAATGTGGGTTTGGCCGGTTGGATGTACATGTACTATTATTGAACAGATGTATAAATTTTATAATATTGAAATTCCATCCGATATTGCAGGAGGCATGTTATCTGCGATAATTTCAGATACTGTTTTGTTTAAATCACCAACAACTACACAAGCTGATCGTTTGTCTGTTAAAAGACTTGCAAAAATTGCAGGGGTTGCGGATATTCAAGATTTTGGAATGCAAATTTTAAGAAAGAAATCAGATGTTGAAAATATTAGTGCATTGGATTTATTAAGTCGTGATTTAAAGAATTTTACATTTGCTGGAAAAAGTTTTGCAATTGGGCAAGTTGAGGTTATAGATTTAAGTATGTTAGATACAAAACGCGACCAATTAATTAATGAAATGAAAAAATTAAAAGCATCTAATAATTACGATACAATTATACTGATGCTAACAGATATAATGAAAGAAGGTACAGATTTATTAATTGTATCTGATCAATTGCAAAATATAGAAAAAGCATTTGATAAAAAATCTGATAATGGATCAAGTATTTGGTTAGATAAAGTGATGTCCAGAAAAAAACAAATAATTCCACCATTAGAAGAATTTTTTAAATAAGATTTGATATATATTGTTACAAGTCCTCCTAATTGGAGGATTTTTTATAAAAACATTTTTAAAAATACAAAAATTAGGTCTTACAAAAATTGAATTTTATTCAATGATACAACTTACGATTGATAGAATATTTAAAATCTACGTAAGCTGTGTTAGCAAGTTATGAGCAGCATCTTGCTCAGCAAGCTTTTTACTTGTACCAGAGCCATAAGAAATAAACAATTGTATAGATACTTTGACATCAAATTTAGGATCATGATCCGGCCCTGTAATAGATATTACTTCGTAAATTGGAATTTGGTGATATTTTGATTGAGTAAATTCTTGCAATTGTGTCTTAAAATCCTGAGGTGCTATTTTTTGATCTAATAGTAGATTATCATATAAGCTGATAACAAATTTATAAACAGTTTCAAAATTTGAATCAAGATATATTGCACCGATTAATGCTTCAACTGCATCTGCCAAAACATTTTTGTCATGTTTAGATTCTAAATCTATAACAAATGCTGTTTTAATAAATTTATATAAATGTATACTTTTTGCAATCTTGTACAGTGTATCGGCACAGGCAAATAATGCGTGACGCTTTGCAAGATCCCCTTCACTATCCGATTTATATTTATTAAATAAATAGGTTGATAGGCAAAGAGATAAAACCCGATCACCTAAAAACTCTAACCTTTCATTGGAAAAAATTTTATTTTTAACAGAACTAGAATGAGTCATTGCCTGATCAAACAGGTAGTTATCTTTAAATTTATAATTTAATATCATGCAATAACTATTTTATTAATTTTAGTATTCTATCGAAACGAATAACTTTTCCCCATCTGTAAAATTCAACAGGTAGAGGAAAATTTGAAACAGCTCCATTAACAGAAAAGAATAACAACTTTGCCTGTCCAATAAAATTTTTAAACGGCACAAAACCAACTTCGGATATAACCCGACTATCTTCTGACATATCGCGATTGTCTCCCATCATAAAATAATGATTTTCAGGAACAACATATTCAATTGTATCATCTAAACTTTCCATGTCACTTATCTCTAAAACCTCGTACGACACGCCATTTGGTAGTGTTTCGAGATATTTTTTCAATTTATGCACACATCTGAACATATAACAATTCAAATTATTTAAATAATTGATATCAAATTTATCTCTATCTATTTCCCTGTCCCCAATAAATAATTGTTTATTGTTTTTAACAAACATATTATTAAAACCATACCCAGCTAAGGAAACATTATCCTGATTGCGAATTTCTTTCGGCAGATTTATTATATAATAATCTGATATAAATTTCTTCTTAACAATCTTACCATTTATATATAACCTCCCTGCCTTCATTTGAATCTTATCACCGGGAAGACCTATTGTCCTTTTAATAAAATCCATTTTTTGTGAACCTTTTGGCTTTCTAAAAACTGCAACATCACCTCGTTTCAATTTTGATGATAAAATTCTATTGGGTACTATGTTAACAGATAAAGGAAAAGAATATCTGGAATATCCATATGAAAATTTTTCAACAAATAAATAATCTCCAACTAATAATCCGGGTTTCATAGAACCAGATGGAATATGAAAAGGTTCATATAAAAATGAACGAATTGTAATGGCAAACAATAAAGCATATAAAAATGCATGAAACCATTCTTGAACAATCTTATTATTCTTAAATTTTAAAAAGTTAAATTTAACCATATGCAACCTTCAATAAAAACTATTTCTTCATTATACTGCAATTACACTTTCTTGCCATTATAGCCTGTCTTGTAATTCGATACTCTTTCAACAATCCACGTATGAAAAAATAAGATAACAAGAATGTAATTATATAATACGGAATTGAACCAATTAACATAGGGAAAAATATTGGATATATTTTATCAAAAAATTTGTCTACATCTAATGCAAGAATAGTATCCTTTACTGATGCAAAAAACTCCCACAAATTCAATGTAGAACTTACCATTTTAAAACTCGGCATAAATAAAAGTCCTGTTTTATAAATAGTCATCCATATAAATGGAAAAGTAATTGGATTTCCAAAAGCAGTTCCAATAGCAGCTGCAACAGGAGAACCACGTAAAAGAAACGCAATTATCATTGATAATGTAAAATGCAACCCGACAAAGGGAGTAACCGAAATTGCAATACCACTTGCCAAACCACAAGATATACGATGATCTGAATCACCAGATCTGGATAATTTAAACAACACGTATCTCATATAAAGACGAACTGAATAAAATGTCCTTAAAAAAACTTTTGTTCTTTCCAAAAATGTTGCTTTTGTTCTACGTTTAAACATTGCTTTAATCTCTAGTTAATAACTACTTCTCACAAGACAACAACCATATATCATAAATCGGATGCTCCATCGCAGATAATGAAGGAGAAGATGAAAACATCCAACCAGAAAATATAGTAGCCCCGTCTTGATCTGGCATATCAATTTGATTGTCAATATACTTCACAGTTAAAAACATGGTATTTTCTGGCGTATCGTACTCTTTATTTGTATAACAAGCATATACCGTAATCTTTAGATTATCCAGCTTATAAGAATCTCCAACATCTAAAATTGAAGTATCAACACGACCCAATTGTTTATTT
>CAUTVF010000056.1:0-6223 GCA_963541805.1 uncultured Alphaproteobacteria bacterium | reverse complement strand
ATGTTATTTAATGATTCAAAAAATAGTAGCCCGATTTATTACTTAGTTAAGTATGTAGTGGAACAATTAATAAATGAAAATGATTACTTTAGTATTTCTAGTAATAAATTAAATATATTTGGATTGTTAAAGGATATTATAACAGAAACATTATAAATGTGGTTTAATATGGATAAAAAACAACATAAACATGTTGATAAAAATAAATTTATAGATCTTTATTATCTTAAATCTGATAATGAAAATTTATTGATGCCTGTTTATAACAAATCGGCATTATTATCAGTAATATCTGTTTTTGTAAATATATTTAATTTAACTATTCCTTTATTTATATTTTTTGTATTGGATCTTTTTTATAAAACTAAAAATAATAATTTATTAAATATAATTTTTATATTAGGCATTTCTGTTACTATATTAAATTATTGGATGTATAATCTGCGTTATAATATCACTTTAAAAATGAAGAAGGTACTTGATTATCAAGTATTTAATAATTTGATGGATATATTATTTTCTGTACCAAATGCAACTGTTGAAATGAAACAGGATGGGTTTTGGTTGTCGCTGTTTAATGATATTGATATTTTAAAAAATACAATAAAGCCAGAATTTTTTACGAAGAATATTGATATATCCTTTGTTGCAATAACTGTTGGATTAATAACTGGTTTATCGTTTGATATTGCCAAAATTATGTTACCTGTTACTGGTTTATATTTATTGATAATATATTTTTTTTATAAAAAGATGTTTTCTATTTCTAGTAAAGAAAATATTGCTATTTCTACGAGAAACAATTTAATAGTATCATCAATTAAGAATTTATCTTCTGTTAAATCTTCTGTGCTGAAAGATAAAATAAAATCATCATGGAAGGATTATCAGTCAAATATAGATTACAGATTACTATACAAACAGTCTTTGATAAATAATTTTGATAATGTAATAAATACGGTATCTGTTGTTTGTATGTTGGTATTAACATATGTGTTGGCTCATGACATTGTAAATAATAAATTAGAAATAGCTGAATTTGTATTTATATTATTCAGTGTGTTTATAGCATTTAATTTAATTAATAAAATTGTATCTATTTATCCAAATTATCAAAAATTTAATAGATCTGCCAATAGATTAACAGAATTATTTCTGCAAATTTCTCAGATACAAAGTAAAAGTATAGATATGATATATCCGGTAAATCCAATTTTAAAATCAAAATCAATATTTATATCGGATAACCATGGGAATCCAATTATAAATGATTTAGATATGGAGTTACATCCCGGCACACTTTATATAGTAAAAGGAAAAAATCCATCTGTATCTTCAATTATACTTAAATGTTTTGCTGGCTTGTATCCGGTTGAAAATGGAAATATTTTTATATCTGAATATAATTTAAAAAATGTAAATGTAAGAAGTATTGCAAATTATGTTCGATATCTAGAAGAAGATCCGGTTTTATTTTATGGTTCAATAAAAGAAAATATGACATGTTTTTATAATTATTCAACAAAAGAGTATCCGCTATTAAAACTAGAGAATTTAATATCAATTTTTCATATGGATTCAGTTGTTGAAAATTTACCACAAGGTTATAATACAATTATCGATAATAATGTAGATATATTATCCCATGAAGAGATAAAATTGGTGAACATCATAAGGACCATAATAGGAAACCCAAGTGTTATTTTACTTGATAATCCATTTTCTAATTTGTCCCATGAAAACAGACAACAGTTGATCAATTTATTAGTAAAAATTTCGAAAGAGAAATTAATTATTATAACATCGTCAAATTATGATTCTTATATAAACGATTCCCATATGGTTTTTATTAAAAACGGAGAAATTGAAATAAAAGAAAATGAATTTGTAGTAAATAGTCAAAAACGTAGGTCGTTATTTAGGCGTATCTCTATACACTAAAAACTAACACACGTTCAATATTGTTTAAATCATTTTGCGATCTAATAGTTTTGAAACCATGTAAATTAAATATATTTCTTACCTCGTTTTCTTGGTTTTTTCCTATTTCTAAAAATATTTTTGCATTTTCTTTTAATGGTATATTTTTCTTTTTAATTATGTTTGCGATTTCTCTATAACATTTCAATCCATCTTCTCCTCCGTCTAATGCAATTTTTGGATCAAAATTTTTGACCTCATTTGATAATTTATAAATGTCAAGTGTTTTGATATATGGTGGATTACTGATAATACAATCAAAAGCATAACGATCAGTGAAATCTGATTTTGTTAAATTATTCCAATCTTTACAAATGAAATGTACTTTATTATCTAACTGTAATTTTAGTGCATTATTTTTTGATGTTTTAATTGCTTTATCTGATATGTCAATTGCATATCCGACTGAATTTATGAGTATTGACATTACTGATAGAATCACACATCCAGATCCTACTCCTAATTCTAAAAAATTAATATTTTGTTTGTAATTTTTATATTCTGCTATAATTGATTCGACTAATATTTCTGTATCAGATCTTGGATCAAGTACATCATTATTTGTTATAAAGTGGTGTTTAAAAAATGGTTTTTCTCCAATAATTTTATATACAGGTTGGCCGGATCTGCGTAAAAATAACAGTTTGTTTAACTCGTTAAATTGAGAATCAGATATTGGGTAATCCAGTATTAAGAATAATTCTTTAATATCTTTTTTTAGTATATAAGCCACTAAAATTATACTATCAGAAACTATGTTGTCATGATCAATATTGTTAGATTTTTTTAAAAATTTTATTCCATAATTTATACAATAATCTACGGTTTTAATAATTGTTTTAGTCATAATTTTATGTTATAATTCCGAAAATTTATAAGGTTTCTTAGAACTGGAAAATAATATGAATTTTATAAAATTACAATTACTGTTTTTGTCTGTGATTGCCATTTTTTCAAAATCTGTATATGCTGATGGGGATATTGTTAAAGATAGTGATGAATATACTATGTATAGCAAGTATAAAGATATGAATAAAGAAGTATCTGATATGCTTGCCAGCCATTTTGATGATGTTCAAGAAGAAAAGAAAATTAGTGTTTCGGTTAAGTCGGATGAAAATCAAAATTTAGATACTCCTCTGAAAATAACAATAGAAAAATATAATCATGGTGATGATACAGAGTGGAATACAGCGACAACTTTGGCAACAATTCCTGCAAAATATAAGTCTAACGTGATATTAAATGATGCGCGAGGTGTTAAAAAATACAATAAAGAAAATCAGGCAAATGTATTTGAAATTATTCAGGAAATACATTATTTAAAATCTGCAATTCGTGATATGTTCTTGGATAAAGAGGCATACATTCAGAAAAATCCGTATAAAGATGTAAGCAATATAAGCTTGATACAAAAAAATATAATACCTTTGAAATTTTTAAGTCCTGCTCCTCAAGCAGTGACTGATATTCAAAATATTGATTCCCCATGGGGTTTTACGATAATTAATCAATATAATGGCGCAATTAATATCGAAGGTGTGGGTCCAGAGTATAAGTTTTTTAGAATAACTTATACGGGTCTTCCGTCAGATGTTTGTATTGCGTTGCTTTTGGCAAAGTGGGAAGATAATTACCTTGGTACTATGTGGATTGGGGCAAATGGGAGTTTCTATTCCTGGGCGCGCGAGTTGCAAGCAAATCCTATGCCGGTTAGTTCAAAGGATGCATATGCAATTTGTAAAAATGGTGGATATTTTCAGATAGGTTTTAAATAATCTGATTAGTGAATATTATTCTCATAGAACTGTAGTTTTTTATCTTGGTACTTTTTGTATTAGTTACTGGTATTTTTTCTTATATTTTGTTTTGATTCTTTAAATGCTGTGGTAATGTACACAAATTAAGAACACATTTAAATTATGAATACCAAGATGGTGGGCATGGGGAGAATCGAACTCCCATGATATTACTATCGGTAGATTTTGAGTCTACTGCGTCTACCAATTCCGCCACACGCCCAAAAAAGACACACCAGGAGTTTAAATAAAAAAGTAAAAAAGTAAATAGAAAAATGATAATTCCCTTTAAGGTACTTAAATAAAGTATTGCAAATATTACCTATTTTGTTTATTCTACTATGGCTGGTATTTTGGGGCTATAGTTAAGCGGATATAACTCGGGATTTCTAATCCTGTATCAGAGGTTCGATTCCTCTTAGACCCGCCATTCATTTTTTCTATTTATTGACAAATATTTTATACCGTTTACTATAACGCTATATTTTATATTTGTAGGAGGACTTAATGGATAGGTCTTTGAAGATTGATTTGCTTAAGGCATTACAACTAGATCTACAAGTTTGTAAGCCATGGCAGGATGATGATGTCATTTCTGGCATAGAATTGATTATATCTGGATTAATTGATACATCAAGACAAATTAACTGTGTTGATAAAATGTTACTTAAGTGTGCTTTTTGTCATTCGACGGTGCAAGCAATTATTCTTGCTGATGATATTGATGATGTTTTTGGTAATAAAACTTTATTAATATATGCCGCTCAGTCTGGGTATTTTAATCTTGCAAAAACTTTAATATCGCATGGTGCTGATATTGATAAGGTTGTTAATAATAATACGGCATGGGATTGGGCGCATTGTAATAGACATTGTTCTATTAAAACTCTCCTTTCCAGAGATTCAAACTGTGCAGCTGTCTAACAAATTAGAAAATTTTTTGAAAGGTTGTAACATTTTTCAATTTTGTGCTGTGGTATTATAGCAATTTTTTTAAGGGGGGGAAGTATTAAAACTTCCCCCTTTCATTTTATAAATTTTTTGACAAAATATAATAATATGTTTATTCTTAATCCTAATGAAATTTATTTTCGGAGGTATTTTTATGGATAAATCATTAAAAATTGATTTACTCAAAGCGCTATGCTCAGATCTGCAAAGTAAAAGTTATTTTTGCGCAGATGGGTCGGATCCGTCTCAAAAAGAGATGATTATAATCGAAGGTATAGAGTTAATAATTTCGGGTCTTGAATCTGATAGGATGGAACCAATTAACCTTACCGCAAAATTCTTTATGGATTGTGCTTATGATAATGAACCTTTGGTAAATTTAATTATTAATGCTAATGACATTGATGAAGTTGTTAATAATAAAACTTTATTAATGTGGGCTAGCGAAGCTGGATATTTTTACCTTGTAAAGACATTGATACTTAATGGTGTTGATATCGATGAAACTGTGTATGGTCGTAATGCAATTGATTATGCATATGACAATGGAAAAGGTATCTTATCATGGTTGTTGTTTAAGATGGGATGTCGCTTAACAGGTAATAGATCAGAAAAAACACAAGATCTTTTAAAAGAGATGCCGCTTCCTGCCAGTTTTGAAATTGCATTAGCATCTTTAGCTTAATTTTCGCTTAAAAGGGTTGTATTTATATTAACACAACCCTTTTTCTTTTGACAATTTTAATAATGTTATTATTCTACTACTCAATCTTTATTTTTAGGAGTTGTTTTATGGATAAATCGTTAAGAATTGACTTATTAAAGTCATTGAGTTCATCTGTTATGAACTATGCCATATCTGAAAGATGTGCTTTTATAAAAGAATATCTTGTTATAATTGATGGTATAGGATTTTTAATAGATGAATTACAACACGAATCTACTAGATGTGATGACGCATATATTACCTTTTGCGTTAATGTTGCATATCGCTTTGAAAAGTTGGTAGGGTTCATAATGAATGCTGATACTGTTGATGATATTTTTTCTGATAAGACTTTATTAATGTGGGCATCCGACAGTAAGTATTACAGTCTTGTCCAAACATTACTAAAGAATGATGCAGATGTTAATAAGGTAATACAAAATAAAAGTGCACTGGATTATTCATATAATAATCAAGATTTACTTACGTCTTGTTTACTTTTTGTCTGTGGTTGTAAGCTGTCAGGAAGATCTGATGCTACTGAAAGTTTAATAAAACAAATGCCAGATGGAAATGAAGGTCCAGTATCACAGAAATATTGGGAGTTTTTGAAATTATTTTCAAAAGCAGAATTGCAGTAGAAATGAAAAACAGTCAGGATTCCTGGCTGTTTTTTTAATAATTTATTTTATAAAAAAGGAAAATTATAGAATTAACGTGTAAAATTCCGTCTATTTTGTAATTGTATATTTAATTGATTCGTTAACTCTGTTACTTTGTCTACTAT
>CAUTVF010000055.1:0-6287 GCA_963541805.1 uncultured Alphaproteobacteria bacterium | reverse complement strand
GACACGCACGACGTGTCGGTAAAATAATTAAATCGTTTGAAATATTTTGAATATCATAACTTTGCAAAATATACTCTGCTAATGCATCCGTAAAATCAACAGACGAGGGAATATTAAATACAAAATCAGAATAGCTCATCTTTACAAATAATTTTTCTATACTTTTACGAGTAAAGTAGTATATTAACTATCATGATAATATCAAGTTTTAATGTGAACTCCGTAAGGGCTAGGCTGGTAAATATACTGCACTGGTTAAAAGAATTTAATCCAGATGTGGTTCTACTACAAGAGATAAAGACAGAGGAAAAAAATTTTCCAATAATTGAATTTGAAGATATTGGATATAATGTACGCGTATCTGGAGAAAAAGCTCACAATGGCGTAGCAATACTGTCAAAGTATCCAGTTGAAGATGTAATATACCATTTACCAACAATGATGTCGGATAATGCAGAAAGATACATAGAATGCTTAATTAATGGACATATAAGGATTGTGAATATCTATGCCCCAAATGGCAATCCTGTTGGAAGTACTAAATTTGAATATAAAATTAAATGGTATAAAGCATTTAAAGATCGGATTTACACATTATTACAAAATGATGAAGATTTAATAATTGCAGGAGATTTTAATGCAATCAGAAATGATTACGATGTTTATTCAATAACAGAATGCCAAAATGATGCGATCGTAAATCCTCAAACAAGAAAGGCTTTAAAAGAATTAATTGATTTAGGTTTAGTCGACGCCTACAGAAAATTCCATGAACACACAAAAAATGTTTATACTTGGTGGGGGTACATGGCGGGTATGTTTCAAAAAAACAAAGGTATGTTATTAGATTACTTTTTGTTAAATAAATCCGCAGAAAATAAATTGATAGATTGTGATATAGATATTAATCCGCGTGGACAAGAAAGGCCATCTGATCACACACCTATCTGGATAAAAATTGCAGAGTAAAATGACTATAAACAAGTGGTGGAAACCTCAGAACTTTTTAAAAAAAATAGATAACTTAAAAAAACGTGAAAAAATACTCACATTAATTCGAAAATTTTTTCATTCTGAAAACTTCATGGAAGTAGATACTCCAATATTACAGATTAGCCCTGGAATTGATACACATATTCATGTGTTTAAAACAACCATGAAAGATCCATTAACTGAAGAATACCACGATTTTTATTTGAATACTTCTCCTGAATTTGCAATGAAAAAATTACTTGCAACTAAGGCAGATGAGATGAGCAAAATTTTTCAAATAACCAAAGCTTTCCGAAATGAAAATATATCAAAAAGACATCTCCCAGAATTTACGATTTTGGAATGGTATAGGACAAAATCATCATATATTGACTTAATGAATGATTGTGAAAATTTAATAAAAGGAATTGCAACAAAATTAAATATTTTTGATGTTCAATTTGAAAATTATAAATGTAATTTAAATTGTGAATGGGAAAAAATATCAATTGATGAAGCGTTCAAAAAATATGCAGGTTTTGATATATTGGATGCAATTGATAATCCAGAAAACCCAAGCACTGATGCAATAAAATCATTTGCAAAAAAATTGAATATAAATGTATCACAAAGCGATACCTGGCAAGATATTTATTACAAAATAATGTTAGAAAAAATTGAACCAAACCTTGGAATTAATGTACCAACATTTTTGTATGATTACCCAATTTCAGAAGCTGCTCTTTCAAAACAAAGTGAAAAGCATCCTGGATTTTCAGAAAGATTTGAGTTGTATATAGCAAATATAGAAATTGCAAATGCATTTACGGAGTTAACCGATCCTACAGAACAATTAAAAAGATTTAAAACTGAACTAGCAAACAAACAAAAATTATATGGATATACAGTACCAATTGATTTCGATTTTATTGAAGCCTTAAAAGATATGCCGGACAGCGCAGGAATTGCATTAGGAGTTGATAGATTGATAATGCTTTTTTGCAATGCAAAATGTATAGAAGATATATCTTTTGTTCCATTTTTAAATCAATTTGATTAAGTAAATTTAGTGTGATAAAATTTTCGCTGAAGGGGTGAGGTTTGAATAAAATTTTTATCACATTCACAATTTTGATTTATTTTGTATGCAAAGCAGAAATTGTGCATGCAGATCAGATGGATTCATATAATGGCACAGAAGAAGAAAAAGAAAACATAACTGAGACAAGAAGAAGAAAAAGTTGTTTGAACGATTTCCGGCAATGTGCAAGAAAAACAATTGAAAATTATGATGACAAAAGGGGAAGTAATGAACGTGCTTGCAATAGATGGAAAGATATTTGCAAAATACACTATCCTGCAATTTTCAAAACAATAGATGAAACAACAGAGTATTCAGTTATAACAAAAAAAGAGCTTGCTGAATTCAAACGCTTACAAAAAGAAAATAATAAAACTGTAAAAGTTGAGAAGGAAGGTAACAAAACGATCACAACAACGACAGAAATTGACGATGATGGCAACGAAAAAATAACAAAGACTATTGAAACAATAGAAGAATTAGGAAAATCTGAAAAACCATTTATTAAAACAAAATCAATATCAACCAATAAAATTAGTAAGCTTGGAGATTATACAAGTACTGAAAATGTAGATGATGAACTAAGTGATACCAACTATGCTGATACTCAAGAAGAACATAACAAAGGAAGTATTATTCAAATTGAAGTTAAAGAACAAGAAAATCTATCTCCTGAAATTCAGAACTTAGATCATAAAAATGATGCAAATTCTGAAGTTATTAAAAATTCCTTTAATATAAATAATGTAATGATCGATACGGTAAAAGAAAAAGAAGCAGACGATAAAGATTCTGATAAAGAAAATCAAGGAGAAATAACTGAAACAGACGTACAGGACGAAAAACAAGAAAACTCTGCAGAAGAAGACAGTACAGAAAATGGTTAATAAAAACCAAATTCATATTTAAAATATAAATTTTTCAAGATATTATATATCTAAATTCACTACATTCATCGCATTTTCTTGAATAAAATCACGTCTTGGTTCGACAATATCACCCATCAAAGTTGAAAAAATCTCATCCGCCGCAGCTGCGTCATTAATTCTCACTTGTAATAATGTTCTTGATTCTGGATCTAGGGTTGTTTCCCATAGTTGCTCTGCATTCATTTCTCCCAAACCTTTATATCGCTGAATAGAAATACCAGAACGACCAAGAGTATAAACAGTATCCAACAATTCCGTTGATGAATAAACTCGATAAGAACCAGATTTAACATTTAACTCGGCTCCAGACTTATACATATCATGATATTCAGAAATTATATTATTTAACTGCTTAGAATCTTGCGAATGAATTACAGATGAATCCAATGTATAAATTTCTGATACCCCACGCAATAAACGTTCAAATGAAATATTTCCATTATCAATCTTATAGCCCCATCCCTTTTTATACTTATCAGAAATATAATCTAACTTTTCGACGGTAGCACGCAAGCACTCATTTAACTTACTATCATCAATTCCTGCTTCAAAACATCCACACATTGCCATTTGTTCCAAAATATACTCTGGAAAATCTTTGATCATATGAAATATAATTTTTTTTATTTTTCTGCTTTCTCCAACAAATGCTTTTAAGTCATTTCCCGATATTTGAATGCCACTATCAGATTTCAAAACGGCATCAGAACAAACAGAATCTATTAAATAATTTTCCAGCGCGTTATCATCTTTCAAATATGTTTCAGCCTGTCCCCTTTTTGCTTTATATAATGGAGGCTGAGCTATATATAGATAACCCTTTTCTATTAATTCAGGCATTTGACGATAAAAAAATGTTAATAACAAAGTCCTAATATGAGCCCCGTCAACATCAGCATCAGTCATAATTATAATCTTATGATATCTTGCCTTATCCACATTAAATTCTTCAGGACCTATTCCGGTTCCAATTGCAGTAATCAAAGTTCCAACAGTATCGTTTGATAAAATTTTATCAAACCTTGCTCGTTCAGTATTTAAAATCTTACCACGCAACGGTAAAATAGCTTGATTTATTCTACTTCTACCCTGTTTTGCGGAACCACCTGCAGAATCTCCCTCTACAATGAACAATTCAGACTTTGCTGGATCTTTTTCTTGACAATCTGCCAATTTTCCAGGAAGAGAAGCAATATCTAAAACGCCTTTTCTATGTGTCAATTCTCTTGCCTTTCTGGCAGCTTCACGTGCACATGCAGCTTCAACGATCTTACCAACAATCTTTGCAGCCTCTGCCGGATGCTCCTCTAACCAATCCGATAATTTTTCATTTACCAAACCCTCAACAGCTGTACGCACCTCTGACGACACTAATTTATCCTTTGTTTGTGATGAAAACTTTGGGTCCGGCACCTTTACCGATAAAACACAGGTAAGTCCCTCCCTCATATCTTCACCAGCAATATCAACATTAGCTTTTTTTGTTAACCCTTTTTCTTGAATATAAGAATTCAAAGATCTAGTCAATGCTCCACGTAAGCCAGCTAAATGGGTTCCGCCATCACGTTGTGGGATATTATTTGTAAAACAAAGCGTAGACTCACGATAACTATCATTCCACTTCATTGCACATTCAAGATTAATATCATTTTTTTCACCGCCTATCACAATAATACCATCATGAATAGGGTTTTTAGATCTATCTAAGTACTCGGCAAAGGCCTTAATTCCACCATCATAACAAAACTCTGTGTGCTTCGGTTCCAATTCACGATTATCAGTTAAACAAATATGAACACCAGAATTTAAAAAAGCTAACTCACGCAAACGATTTTCAAGTGTTTCATAATTAAACTCTACATTGGAAAAAGTTTCAGAAGAAGGCATAAAAGTAACCGTTGTTCCTTTCTTGCCATCAGCATCCCCAACAACCTTCAATTCCGAAACAGGTACCCCATGTTCAAATCGAATATAATGCTCTTTTCCATTACGGTAAATAGTTAAATCCAAGAATTTTGATAATGCATTAACAACAGAAACTCCCACACCATGCAATCCGCCGGAAACTTTATATGAATTTTGATCAAACTTACCACCAGCATGCAATTCACACATAATAACTTCTGCTGCAGATCTCCCAGTCTCCTTATGTATATCTGTTGGTATCCCACGTCCATTATCACAAACACTACAAGATCCATCTGCATTAATTATAACATCAACTTTGTCACAGTATCCGGCCAAAGCCTCATCAATTGCATTATCAACAACTTCATAAACCATATGATGCAAACCTGAACCATCATCGGTATCACCAATATACATTCCAGGGCGTTTGCGAACAGCATCCAAGCCCTTCAATATCTTAATAGAGTCTGCAGAATATTCTTTTTGCCCTTGTAAAAAATCTACATTTTTATCATCAACATTACTCGACATCACATACCACCTTAACCTTTATAATACTAATAAAAACAGCCATCACAAGGCAGAAAAAATCATAGCAAATACAAAAAAAAAAGAAAGAAAAAAATATGATTTTAATACATAAAAAAAACCTCCCAACAAAGGGAGGCCTCTGACACAATTTTTACAAATTATTTGCAGTATTTTTCAATAGCATCCTCAACAGAAATACCACCATTTTGAGCAGCTTCCTTCGCTTCAGGACACATTGTTTGAGCCATAACCTGAGATACAGTTAATACTGATAAAACTAAAGCCAATGATAATTTTTTCATAATATTTCTCCCTTTAAACCGGTTAACCTCTAGGGATTCTACTACTATTGAAAATAAATAGCAATAAAAAAGCCCCACATGGGGCGAAAAGGCAACAGCAACAAGAAACTACTTGCAACCTTTAGCATCGAACTCAGCTTGTGTAATAATACCATTTTCTAAATTCTGCTGTTCTTTAGTACAATTAACTTGCGCCATAACCTGAGATACAGTTAATACTGACAAAACTAAAGCCAATGATAATTTTTTCATTTTCTTCTCCTTTTTAAATTAACTACTGTCCCAACCAGTGAGTAGCATTTTATCAGTTTTTTAATAAAAATCAACAAAAACATTATGATATATAACTTAAAAGGATTGACTAATGAATATTTGAAAATATTCAAATAATAAATTTGTTTTTTATAAAAAAGTTTATTACATGTTGCCAATTATAAAAATAATAATTATTATTCAAAAAATATGAATAATTTTAAGAGAAAAGTTAAAAATGACTATACCAAATTATCAAGATTTCATGGAACCTGTTTTAAAATGTTTTTTAAATTTTGAAAATGGGGCAAG
>CAUTVF010000054.1:0-6470 GCA_963541805.1 uncultured Alphaproteobacteria bacterium | reverse complement strand
CAAGTACAGGTTCGACAACTCGCGTATTTCCGTACTGGAATTTTGATCCACGAAATGATCCGCGCGTTCAGGAAATGTCTAAATTATTTAACGGATATTTTGATGTCCGTTGGAAGATTTGGACGCTAGAAGAGATGCAGAAAGAGCAAGAAACACTTAAAAAAATAGCTGATGAATTTAATCAATTAAATTTGACAAATTCTGCGGTTGCTATATGTGTTAATACTCAACTGTACAATCTTGCTGAGACCGATTATAAGAAACAGGTTTTTGCAGTAATCGTCATGACAGGTTATTTAAATCGTGACTATATACCGGTATCATCATCGCAGTATGAACAAAGCACCGAAAATGCAAAGCCGCTGAATTACTCAAGCGTCAAATCAGAATAAAGAAAGCAACCTCACCAACAGCCGCTTAATATTTTTATTAAGCGGTTTGTTTTCGTGGATTAATTAAAATTAGGATAAATCATCCTCCCGATCAATCTTCCAAGAAAGTTTTTAATTTCCTGGCCCTTGTTGGATGTTGTAATTTTTTCAGCGCTTTTGCCTCAATCTGACGGATACGTTCACGAGTCACCGCAAACTGCTTACCCACTTCTTCTAATGTATGATCAGTACTCATACCTATACCAAAACGCATACGTAAAACTTTTTCCTCACGTGGAGTAAGCGTTGACAAAATACGCGTCGTAATTTCTTTTAAATTCGAGTAAATTGTAACATCAAGAGGTTTCAATGCATTTTCATCTTCAATAATATCACCTAAGGAACTATCATTATCATCACCCATTGGAGATTCCAAACTTATTGGATTTTTTGTCGTTTTTAAAACTTTCCTTACTTTATCAACCGGTAAATGTATTTTTGCCGCTAACTCTTCAGCAGTTGCTTCCCGTCCAGTTTCATGCATAATTTGTCGAGAAATTTTTTTCAACTTATTAATTGTCTCAATCATATGCACAGGAATGCGGATAACACGCGCTTGATCTGCAATTGATCTGGTAATCGCCTGTCTTATCCACCATGTTGCATATGTTGAAAATTTATATCCCCTACGGTATTCAAATTTATCAACCGCTTTCATTAAACCTATGTTACCTTCTTGGGTCAAATCTAAAAATTGGAGTCCTCTTTGTTGATAACGCTTTGCAATTGAAATTACAAGACGTAAATTTGCCTCAATCATCTCGTGCTTAGCACGATTTGATTCACGATCGCCCTTCAAAACTATATCATAAACTTCTTTATATTCTGATACATTCAAGCCAATATCACGACAAATATTTAAAATATCCGCCTTTATTGTTTTAACTTCATCTTTATGTTTTAAGATAAAATTTTTCCATTTTTTATCATTAATATGCGATATTTTATCTAACCAGCGTGGATTTAACTCCTCCCCGCTCCATTTAAGTAAAAAGTCATCACGAGAAATCTTACAACTTTCAGCTAATCTTAACACCCTTCCCTCAAGAGAGAGCAAATTACGATGCTTATCTGTTAACATATCCAAAATTTCCGATACACGGGCATCATTCAATTTTATCGTATTTAACAAAACAACCAACTTACTTAGATAATCATGATATTTTTTACCATAATTAAAAGTATCTTTTGATGATTTAAGCGTATCCTCAAAGTGATCAATTTGTAATTTAGACAGTTTTGAAAAGATTTTCGATATTTCTGCAAATGTTTCCAGTACTACCGGACGGAGAGCCTCTTCCATACAAGCATTCGAAACAGAAGAGCCATCTTCATACTCAGAATCTTGTCGTTCATCAACATCACCAGAAGAATCGATATTATCTTCGTCTTCTTCCACATCACCTTTCATAATTGACATATCATCCAGATCCATGTCAGTATCAGATATGCTCATATCATCATCTTCCTCGACATCCGGACCAGAATTATACATCAAATCTAAGTTAACGATATCACGTAACTGAATACTGTCATCAAGTAAAGCATCATTCCATGATAAAATTAATTTTAAACAGAGAGGGCATTTACAAAGCCCCTCAATCAACAACTTTCTTCCAGCTTCAATACGTTTCGCAATTGCAATTTCACCATACTTAGTAAGTAAATCAATATTCCCCATATTCTTTAAATATGCACGGAAAGGATCAACGCTGCGACTAAAACTTAAACTTGAAACATCAGAGACATCTTTATGAGAATTCAAAAATTCACGCAACTTTGGATCATCATTAACCCCTGTTGTCTCTTCCAATTCATCATATCCAGATTCGATTGATGTTGCATACGATACTGACTTATCATCATCAGAATCAATATCATCTTCATCAGTCTGTTGAATAAAATCATCTTCTTCAATTACGATATCATCCTCAACCAAAGTAGGAATTTCATCACTATCCTCTATAGTCCAATCCAACTCATGTAAAGTTGCTATAACATCATCCAATTCATCTTGAGATAACCCATCCTTTTCCGCAGCAAGATAAATATGTTGTCGACAAATTATACAATTAGATTTGTGTTTATTGATTAGCTTTTTGATATTACTACTTAAAGAATCCAGAAGAAAATTATCAGCCATCTCTCCAGATTTAATTCTGTCTATACTCATTTAAATTCCACATACTTAACATACAACGAATACTACTCAGAAACCTCAGAAGTAACACTACTTTCAACATCAGAATTCATACGCTTTAATTTACGGTTACCCATATCAATTGCTTTATGCAGCTGCTCTTCCGTACACAACCCAAGAACAACTGGATTCCTTGGCTTAATATTTGCAATATCTGGATGAATTTTATCTCGTATAGATGAAATTGTATTCTTCGTTGTTCTAAGTATTTTACAAATCTGAGCATCATATATTTCGGGATGATTTTTCAGTATCCAAGCAATAGCATCAGGTCTATCACGACGCTGCGCAAGAGGAGTGTATTTATACTTAACATTCTTACTTTCATCAATGAAACGTTTTACACTCTCATTAATTTTTAAGTACTTATTTGGATTTTTTTCGCAGCTACTTATATCTTCAGATGTAAGCTGTCCATTCTGTATCGGAGAAACACCAATGATATTACCAGAATCGCCATCTGCAATTGCTTGAACCTCTAGTTCATGCATATCACAAAAACGAGCAATTTGTTCAAAAGTTAAAGTAGTATTTTCAACCAACCATACAGCCGTTGCTTTCGGCATCATAACAGTCATAAAAACCCCCATACAAACAATAAGAATAGACAGCTGGATGATATAATATAAGTTAAATTTATTCAAGTATTTTTATGGCAAGCAGAAATAAATATTGCAAAATTCTATTGATTTTAAGTATTGCAATTGATAGCATGGAAGACACTTTATAAACGCACCCTTGGAGGGTTTATAATTTAATCTGTTAACAAAAAGGATAAAAATGGCAAATAAAGTAGAAATGGAAGTTTCCATTAGGAACGGTGTTGGCAAGGGGGCCTCACGTGCGGTCAGAAAAACCGGGTTAATCCCAGCGGTTATTTATGGGGCAAATAAGCCTGCCGTATCAATAGAATTAAACCCAAAACAATTAATGATACAGACAAAAATTAAAGGCTTTAAGACCAGACAATTTGTATTGAAAGTTAAAGGAATGGACGACGAACTCACTTTATGTCAAAATATACAATACCACAAAGTGAAAGATACTCCTTTACATGTTGATTTTTTGCGTATTGATCCAAAGAAAGAAATTACCATTAATGTTCCAGTTGAAATTATTGGGATTGATGTATGCAAAGGACTAAAGAATGGCGGTCTATTAAATGTTGTTGAAAAACATATAGAATTAAATTGTTTACCAACAAACATACCATCATCTATTGTAATAGATATTACAAATCTTGAAATTGCAGATTCAATTACGATGAAAGATTTAAAATTACCGGAAGGAGTACATTTAAAAACACAACTAACAGAGGAATTTAATCCAACTGTTGTAACGATACAGCCACCTGCCGAAGAAGAGATAATACCTGATTCTGCTCCAACCGCATCTGAAGTCCCATCAGATAAAGGATCAGATAAAACAGATAAACCAGAAGGAAAGTAACAAATAGTTTTTGTATAAATATTTTGTACAAGAATCCGGGATCAAACCCGGATTTTCCATATGCCCAATGGGGACAGGATCTAAGTAATATATCAAAATTCAATCAAGATACTTTGCAGAAATAAGCGTACTAGTTTCCTCTTTATCAATCCAATAAGAAATAGTGATAAACTCGATAAGTCCGATAGTTTAGTTAATAACCTAACCACTAAACCACCAACCGAAATATCCGACAAATCTAAACATTATGAACTACAAGGATTCGCTACTAAACTTTACCACCAATTCTGCTTAACCCATTCATATACTGACGTAATTTTTCCGGAATATTTACAGAGCCATCCTTATTTTGATTGTTTTCAATAAAAGCAACCAAAAAACGAGGTGTTGCAATACCTGTACTATTCAATGTATGGCAAAATTTAACTTTTCCAGTTTCAGAATCACGATATCTTAAATTTGTTCTGCGTGATTGAAATTCACCGATTGTTGATGTAGATGAAACTTCTCTATATTTATTCTGTGAAGGAATCCACGCCTCAACATCATTCATACGAATTTTATTAAAACCCATATCTCCAGTACATGCTTCGATTACCTGATATGGAATATTCATATCAATTAATAATTGCTCCATAGTTTCATGCAATACTTTATGCCAGTGGCGAGATTCGTTCATATCATTTTTACATATCACGAACTCCTCAACTTTCATAAATTGATGAACCCTAATTAATCCTTTCGTATCCTTGCCAGCAGATCCAGCCTCTCTCCTAAAACATGGAGAATAACCAGCATATAAAATTGGTAAATCAGATTCATTTAAAATTTCACCTTGATGCAGAGAATTAATTATAATCTCAGAAGTACCAGCCAAACATAAATTATCTTTTTCTATTTTATAAACATCATCTTGCATAACAGAGTCATCAGCACCAGGAAAATGCCCAGCATTAAAAATCGCATCTACAGAACAAAGTGATGGAACAGAAATCTGCCTAAATCCAATATTATTTAACTTATCCAATACATACATATGCAAAGCAATTTCTAATCTTGCAAGTTCACCTTTTAAAGCCAAAGTACGAGTACCAGACACATTAACGATACGATCAAAATCTGCCCAATCATTTAATCTTATTAACTCAACCTGATCTTTTGGAATAAAATCAAATTTTGTTTTTTCCCCATGTGTTTTAATAACAATATTATCATTATCATCATTTCCAACTACGACATCGGAATCTGGAATTTGTGGAATCGATCTAAGCAAACTATCAAAAACAGGCAGCAAGTCATTCAATTTACTTTCAACTTCTTTTGCAGATAGTCCAATACTTTTAGATTGATCAATTAAACCTCGTTTTTCACTATCTGGTACGGTAGATATCTTTTTCGATAAAGAATTAATACTCTCATTGCAACTCTGCAAATCAGATTTCAGCGTGATAATCTTCTGATCCAAATCAAGTAAACGATCCAAATCACAAACACAACCTTTAACCTTTATTGCATTCCTAACAATATCAGGATTTTCACGAATATATTTTATATCTAACATACCAATCCTTTAAATAATTTAATAATTCCAAGCAATAATACATCGATAATACAATATTATTTATTGACAACCTTTGTATCAACCTTATCCTTTACAATCTTAGACACAACCGGCATTTTAACAACTTTCTTATCAAGGCTTCCATTTTTCTTACCAGTCAAAGCCGATACTTTTTTCGATGTCTTTTTTACTTTAACTTCTGTTTTTGATTTAACAGCATGCTTTAATGAAATAACATTCTTATCATGCACAGATAGATCAACATGTTTTGCATTCTGACCATTAATTTTTTGTTTTGCTACAGTTTTATCAGTTTTGTCAGAAGTCAACATTCTATTCAGCGCAGATTTTGGAGTTTTAATATCTTTGCTAACAACCTTTAAAGATTTATCAGAAACATTTTTAGCAGATTTCTTTACAACTACAACTTTTTTCAAATCAGCTTTGCTTTCGACTTTATTTTCTACTTTTGAATCAATATTCTTTACAGAATTAACAGAAACTTTTTTAACCTTTGCTTCTGGTTGAGGAAGTCCCATATTATCACGGATATGTGACTCTAATCTGCGTTTTGTCTCATTCCAAATTGCACGATCTGCACCACGTGGGCGGCCAGATTGCAACATTGAAAAATATGCAATCTCTTCGATACTTTCAGGGCATCCACTTTTTAACCACAAAAAATAAGCAACTTCAGAATTTTTTGAAAAATTTGCGCGTTGTTTTGAATCTTTGTTCTTTAACATAACATCACCTTTCCTTACCACAATGAAACCTATTGAATAGGATTATTCTTATTCTCTTAGGGAGAAGATACATGAGAATCGCC
>CAUTVF010000053.1:0-6528 GCA_963541805.1 uncultured Alphaproteobacteria bacterium | reverse complement strand
GGTATGTGTAAATATTATATATAAATTTTATGAAATATCTATCTTCCAGTTGGTTTTCTGATAAGTTTTTTCTTCATTGCGGAAACATTTCCGTGTTTTTGATTAAAGCCTTTATTTATATTATTGTACGAATTAGTATTCCCAAAAGTAATAGCCATTATTTCACCTTGTTTAATTCTGATTTAAATAATTTGGAAGTATGAAATGTTACTGTATTTCTTGCATTTATTATGCTTGTTTCTCCAGTTTTTAAATTTCTACCAACCCTCTGTTTTTTGGATAGTTTCTTGAATGTTCCAAACGATTTTATTTTAACTTCGTCTTCGTTGACCAAAGCTTCTGTTATTATTCCAAATATATCATCAAGTATATCAGATGCATCATTAAATGATATACCCTTTGCCATTATTTTATTAATTATATCGGCTTTTATTATGTTTGTACTAACCTGCATTTCTAACTCTAATATTTTAAAACAACACTTCCCCAAGAAAATCCAGCCCCGATTGCAGTCATTGCAATAATATCTCCAGATTTTATTTTATTTGTTTTTATCGCGCTATCAAATGCTAAAGGTATGGATGCAGCTGACGTATTTGCGTGTATATCGATAGTTTTAATAACTTTGCTATTATCTATCCCTAAATTTTTTGCAACTAGATCTATAATTCTTACATTAGCTTGATGTGGTACGATCCATGATATATCAGATACACTTAAATTAATTTCATTTATTGTATTCATTAATACTTCTGGCATTTTTTTCACCGCTACTTTAAAAACCTCCTGTCCATTCATTGTTATGAATGACTTATCATTTCCGGATGATGGTCCAGATGTTGTTTTTAAATATTCATAAAAACTTCCGTCTGATTTTATGTTTGCGTTTAATATACCGGGTTCTTTTGATGATTGTAATATTATTGCTCCTGCTCCATCCCCAAATAATACACAAGTATTACGATCGTGCCAATTGACTATTCTTGATAATGTTTCAGCCCCAATTACCATTACTGTCTTCACGAATCCTGATTTTATAAAATTATTTGCAGTAGTTAATGCGTAAATAAATCCAGCACACACCGATTGGATATCAAAAGCAGCTGCATTTTTTGCATGTATATTATTTTGCACTTTTGTAGCAACAGATGGAAAAGTATTATCTGGGGTCGTTGTTGCAACAATTATTAAATCGATTATCTCTGCAGAGATTCCAGCCGATTTTAACGCCTCCAATGCAGCTTTACTTGCAAGATCGGAAGTTAACTCAGAATCATCTGCGATATGACGCTTCTTTATTCCTGTCCTAGAAACGATCCATTCATCAGATGTATCAACCATCTTTGACAAATCATCATTTGTCATAACCTTACTTGGTAAGTAAGAACCAGTTCCAATTATTTTTGCATATTCCATTATTTTTCCTTTGGATGCTTTTTGTAATAATCTTGTAGAGCAATCTTTATTTTATCGTTTAATTTATGTTGTGCAAAATTTAAAGCATAGTGAATAGCGTAATAAAATGCCAGGTAATCTGAACTACCATGACTTTTTACGACAATTCCATTTAGCCCTGCAAATATTGCCCCATTATGTCTTCGAATATCGATTTTATTTGCAATTCTGTTCATACTCTTTCTAATCAGTAAATATGCAAGGGCTCCCCAAAACTTTGACCAAAGAGAGTGACCTTTAAATGCGTTTTTAACCATGTAACCTATAAACTTTGCTGTACCCTCAATTGATTTTAATGCAATATTTCCGGTCCAACCATCGGTTACAACCACATCTGTTGTTCCAAGTGTTATATCGTGTCCTTCAACAAACCCATGATATTTAAAAGTTGTTGATTCTATTTTTGTTAAAATATTATGTACTTTTCGTATGATTTCATTACCCTTTGAGTCTTCTTCTCCAATATTCAGTAACCCAACACTGGGACGATCGATATTATTTATAATTGACGAATAAACGCTCCCCATAATCGCATAGTCAATCAGTGTGGTGGATGTATGCTCTAAGTTTGCTCCCAAATCAAGCATAACTGTATTTGCCCTAAATTTTGTAGGAATTACTGTGGTTAATGCAGGACGTTTAATATCTTCCAACATTCTCAATTGCAATTTCGAAAAGGCCATATAACACCCGGTATTACCACAAGATATAACAGCATCAGCCTTCTTATCTTTCACTGCTTTTATTGCTTGCCACATACTGGTGTTTTGAGATTTCTTTAGGATATCGGCAAGTCTTGCATCAGATGGCACAATGTCAGGAGTATCAATCAGATCGTAGTTTCCGTACATGTATTTATATTTTCTGTGACGCAAAATACGACCAAGTTTTTGACGTTGGCCGTATATCAAAAAGTGGACGTTGTCAATAAATGGATACGTCTTACAAAAATAATCTATTCCCCTTAAAATCGCTTTCGGTGCATTATCTCCACCCATTGCATCGATTGCTATAACGTACCTTGCCATATTAAAGCTCAATTATTTTAAGCAGCTTTTGCTTTAATCTTTTTACTTACAATTTCCCGACCGTTGTAATGTCCGCATGCTTTACAAATCGTATGTTGCATAACAATTTCCCCGCAATTTTTGCACACAGCAACGCTTACTGGGGTAATCCCATCATGAGATCTTCGCATATCACGTTTAGATTTACTTGTCTTTCTTTTTGGAACTGCCATTTTATAACCTTTTTGTAATTTTGTGAATTCGCATTTAAAAAATACCTCGCTCATTTAAACGTAAAATCTTTATCTTTGCAAGATTTTTTTAAAACTTTACAAAATATGCTTAACTTTGTATTATCGGGTACATTTTGAGTTATTGAAATATTAATGAGGTTTTATAGATGTCAAATAATGAAAAATTAGGTTTATATTTATTAGATGGGAACGAAGCTTGTGCCGATGTTGCATATCGTTTGACGGATATGGCTGTTATATATCCGATTACTCCATCATCTCCTATGGCAGAAAGTTATGAAACATGGGCAACGAAAGGTATTAAAAATATTTTTGATCGTGTTCCTGATGTAAATATGATGCAATCTGAAGGTGGCGCGATTGGAGCGGTGCATGGATCTTTGATGAGTGGTGTTATGACAACGACATTTACAGCATCGCAGGGATTGTTGCTTATGATTCCGAATATGTATAAAATTGCTGGAGAATTAACACCTTTTGTGATGCATGTATCTGCAAGAACTGTTGCGACGCATGCTTTGTCAATATTTGGTGATCATAGTGATGTTATGGCATGTCGTCAGACTGGTTTTGCGATGCTTGCATCTGGATCGCTGCAGGAAGCACATGATATGGCGGCGATTGCTCACGCGGCAACTTTGGAGTCTCGAGTGCCGTTTTTACATTTTTTTGATGGTTTCAGAACATCTCACGAAGTTGGTGGAATTAAAAGGTTATCTGATTCTGATTTGAAAAGTTTAGTTAATACCGATAAGGTAATCGAGTTCTCGAAAAATGCATTGAATTCTGATACTCCTACTGTTCGTGGAACTGCACAAAATCCTGATGTGTTTTTTCAGGCAAGAGAAGCAAGTAATCCTTACTACAACAATGTTGCAGATATCGTCAAAAATAAATTTATAGAATTTGAAAAATTAACTGGACGTAAATATGGGTTGTTTAGTTATTTTGGTGCGAATGATGCAGAAAATGTGATTGTAATAATGGGAAGTGGATCTGAAACGGTAGCAGAAACACTTAATTATTTGAATAGTAAATATGGTGAAAATTTTGGTGCTGTCGTTGTACATCTTTATCGTCCTTTTTCTGTTAAGGATTTTGTAAATGTTTTGCCAAATACAACAAAAAAAATCGCAGTATTGGATAGAACAAAAGAAAGTGGTGCAATTGGAGAACCGTTATATTTAGATGTTGTTGCAGCTTTAAGTGAGGCTGGTAAAAATAATATTAAGGTTATTGGTGGACGTTATGGTTTATCATCAAAAGATTTCAATCCTGCATGTGTAAAAGCAATATTTGACGAATTGAAGCAAGAAAATTCAAAGCATGAGTTTACTGTTGGAATTAATGATGATGTGACAAAGTTATCTTTAAAAATTGATGAGGATTTTGTAATTGAAGATCCCGATGTTAATACTGCGTTATTTTATGGACTTGGATCTGATGGAACTGTCGGTGCAAATAAAAATTCTATTAAAATAATTTCAGAAGAAGCAAATATGTATGGACAGGGTTATTTTGAATATGATTCGAAAAAATCTGGATCTACTACAATATCACACTTGCGATTTTCAAAACATCCAATTCATAGCCCATATTTTATAAAAAAAGCTGATTTTATTGCAGTACATCATTTTCCAATTTTTTATACTCTTGATGTGTTGGCAAAGGCAAAAGATGGGGCAACTTTATTGATTAATAATCCATTTAAAAAAGAGGCTTTATGGAAAAATTTTCCACTGGAAGTACAAAAACAGATTATTGAAAAGCATATTAAGGTTTATGCAATAAATGCCAATACTTTGGCGCGTGATGTTGGAATGGGACGGCGTACAAATACCATTATGCAAACATGTTTTTTTAAAATTTCAAATGTTATTGATATTGATATCGCATTAAATGCAATAAAACATGCAATTGAAAAAACATATTCTAAAAAAGGTCAGGACATTGTAGATATGAATTTTAAGGCAGTTGATGGATCAATTGAAAATTTATATTCCGTAGATATCCCAGAAGTAATTGATATTGATGCTAATCCCATGCCTGAACCTTTGCATGCATTGAATGGTGAAGTAATACCTGATTTTGTAAAAAATACACTTTCAAGTATTGTATCAGGTCATGGTAATGATTTGCCTGTTTCTGCATTTACTCCTGATGGAAAATTTCCGACAGCAACAACGAAATTTGAAAAAAGAGGAGTTGCAACAGAAGTCCCTGTTTGGATTCCAGAAGTTTGTATACAATGTGGAAAGTGTTCTTTTGTTTGTCCGCATGCAGCAATCAGGACAAAAGTTGCAACAGATGAACAGTTAAAAAATTCTCCTGCATCGTTTAAACATGCAGCATACAAAGCAAAGGATTTAGGGGAGGGTTTGAATTATATTGTTCAAGTTTCTCCTTTGGATTGTACTGGATGTGGTTTATGTGTAAAAGGTTGTCCAGCCTTATCAAAAACGGAGCAGGGTAAAAAAGCAATTAATATGACACCGATTGAACCAGTTTTACAAGATGAATCGAAGAATTGGGAGTTTTTTGAAACAATACCATATTTTGATAGAAAAAAATTAAATCCAGCGTTACCAAAGCACACGCAATTAATGCAACCTTTGTTTGAATTTTCTGGTGCATGTGCAGGGTGTGGTGAAACTCCATATATTAAATTAGTTACTCAGTTATTTGGGGACAGAATGATTATCGCAAACGCAACGGGTTGTTCATCAATTTATGGTGGAAATTTACCAACAACTCCGTATTCGGTTAATCCAAATGGGCAGGGGCCCGCATGGGCAAATTCATTATTTGAAGACAATGCTGAATTTGGTTACGGTATGCGTTTGGCGGTTGATAAGAATACAGATATTGCATTCCAATTATTAAGATCTTTGGCTCCAGAATTGGGTGATGATTTTGTTAAAGTGATTATTGAAAATCGACAACTTGATGAAGCATCAATTGAATTACAAAGACAAAATGTAGGATTGTTAAAGCAAAAATTGTCGAGTATTTCAAATGATAATGCTGATTTATTAATAAATTATGCTGACTATTTGGTTAAAAAAAGTGTCTGGATATTTGGTGGGGATGGTTGGGCATACGATATTGGTTATGGTGGATTAGATCATGTTATCAATATGAATCGTAATGTTAATATACTGGTATTAGATACAGAAGTTTATTCGAATACTGGAGGACAACAATCAAAGGCAACTCCATTTGGGGCATCTGCAAAGTTTGCAACATCTGGACGCAAACAAAATAAAAAAGATTTGGGATTGATTGCGATGGCTGGAAATAATGCATATGTTGCACGAATTTCAATTGGTGCAAATCCAGTACAGGCAATAAAGGCAATTAGAGAAGCAGAAGCATTTGATGGTCCATCAATAATTATTGCTTACGCGCCATGTATTTCTCATGGATTTGATTTGAGTAAAGGTGAAGAACATCAAAAATTGGCGGTTAATTCAGGATATTGGGGATTATATAGGTTTAATCCGGATTTATCTGAATCTCCATTACAAATTGATTCCAATGTGAACCCAGAAAATGCAGAGACATTATTGAAAGAGTATTTAAGCAGTGAAAATCGATATAAATCAATTCATAAAAACGATATGGATTCATTTGTAACTGAACGAATGAATAATATTAAACATATGAATGAATTGCGTGATTATGTGGCAAAATTTGGAAAGAAGTAATCTATATATGCTTTTCTACCCTGTAATTTAGCAGGGTTTTTTATTAAATAAACAGGTCAACATATCCTCCAGAACTTGGAGGAAAAGGAGGATATGTTGGTATAC
>CAUTVF010000052.1:0-6593 GCA_963541805.1 uncultured Alphaproteobacteria bacterium | reverse complement strand
GGTATCATTATTAATGTTGAGAAACTCGACAACACGAATAGTTCCAGTATTATTATACTTTGCGCTGTTTTGATTAACCAACTTTATGGTATTTATGTTTCCACTGTTATTGTAAATTGCCTTATGACCAGAGTTTACAATTTCATCTGATACAATAGTTCCGCCATTTACAAATTTTCCATCTGCATTATCTATTTTTTTGGAGTGTATATCTGCATTATTTGTAAAAACGGTATCGGATGTTGCAGAAGCTTCTCCAAAATTTCTTATCAAATCTGTATTTAAATCCCCATCATTTGTAAACGTAGCCAATTTTTCATTTTTAATATTATGACTTTTCAATTTTCCTGAATTTTTAAAATAACCATTGTACAAATTTGTTAAATCAACGACCTCTAAATCCCCACTTGCATGATTTACAAAATTCCCATGATTTTGATTTATTATGTAAGAACTAATCAACTTTCCTAAATTATTGAAACGGCCATTGTTATAAATCTGCAGTATAACTGCAGTAGCATTAGAACTATTAGAAAAAGATCCATTATCATTTCCCAATCTAGCAGCTTTCAATAATACTTCATTCCAAATATGGCTATTACCACCGGACATCTCAATATTACCAGCTTTCAATGAACCTCTATTCCTTACTTTTGAAGGAAATCTAGAATCCATATTTCTAACCATCAGATGACCAGTATCAATACTAGATAAATTCTCAAGGGTTGATCCATCACCATTTCCTACCAGACTAAAACCACTATATACATCTATTCTACTATTTCGAATAGTATGCGGAGAATGAACTGTTAGTTTTGCACTAACAATATTATTATGAGTGACAATACTTATATCTTCAGTAAATTCTCCATTTCCAGTCAGAGAGCAAAGAGGATGTTTACATTCGTATGAATAAGAATTATTAATATTAAACAGGGGAAAGTTTAAAAAGAAAACAAAGAAAGCAAATATCGAATGTAAAATTGCAGAATGGTTGATTTTGAATTTCATAACACTCTCCCTACATTATATATCTATAAGACTTCAGTAATACAGTATAGATAAAAAATCCCTGTAGGGGATTATAGCACTAATAACAATTTTGTAAATATTTTTGATTTATTTAAAATGCACTTCTATTTTAAAGATTTTATCAAATTTGATATTCTTTTATCATCAATACAATAGCAAACCTTATTACCACGGCGATTTGTTTTTACAATATCAAATTTACGTAATATTGCCAAATGCTGAGATACAATTGGTTGTGATAAATTAAGCTTATCTGACATCGTTTGAACGTTACACTCCGCTTTTTTTAATAAACCAACAACAATATTAAAACGTATTGGATGTGATAATGCTTTAAATAAATTTATATAAAATTTAGTATTCATTTTTATAAACTATTGACTTTTACCGTTGAAACTATATATGATATTTAATATATAGTCAATATTATATATAATTGTTAAAAAATAGGAGCAAGCATGTCAAACGTTATAGAGTTAAATGATTCAAATTTTGATTTTGAAGTATTAAATTCAGAATTACCAGTATTGGTTGATTTTTATGCCCCATGGTGTGGCCCATGTAGAAATCAAATTCCAATTATTGGGGAAGTTTCCGAATCTTTAAGTGGAAAGGTAAAGGTTGTAAAAGTAAATGTTGATGAAGCAGGATCAAAAGCAACAGAGTATAATATTTCAAGCATACCTGCATTAATGGTATTTAAGGGGGGAAAAGTCGTTGAAAGTATGATTGGACTTCATTCAAAACAAGCGTTAGAAGAAATTTTAAACAAATATATTTAATGAAATTAATAATTTTGATCAAAAGCCCACTCTGGGCTTTTTTAATCTATTTTTCAATAATTTTCCAAGATCCACCATTACTTGACCCAACACGGGAAAGTAATCCATCTGATTTCAATATTCTGATATTTTTTTCTATACCTGCAATACTTAATCCTGTTAACTCTGCAATCTCTGGTATAGTTATCAAAGGATTTTCTTTAATAAGTTCAATTATTTTTCCCTTACTTTTTCCCTTACTTTTTCCCTTACTTTTTCCATTAACATCATCAAATTTCAGTTTTTCTATATTTCTACTGGCCGCGACTTCACTATCAAATGGCATAACAACATACAAATTATTTTCCCCAAAATCGAAAATATCTTTACTATATACTTTCAAAATCTTGCGAATACCATATCCTAATCCTTCAGTAATTTCCAAATCTTTGAATATACGAACCAATTCAGGATTGCGATAATGAGATACTCCTTTAAAGAATTCTTCTTTCGTTAACCCACATGGGAGTCCACCATAAGAGCGAATTGCAAATCTGTTTTGAAAAATTTCACAAATTGGTAGCATCCCTGTTGAGTAGTCATTATGTATAAATGCATTTATCAAAACTTCACGTAATGATTTATTGTCAACAAGTTGCTTGTCTATTCTTTCTGCTGCACCTGTTAATTTTGATAGCGTTATATTTTCTGACTCCATTCTGGCAAGTAATTCTTTAAAACCAGTGATTAAACATTTATCTCCAAATTCTTTTGATTTTTCTTCAAGATCAAATCCATTAGAGTCATCAAAACGTGCAAGTCGAATTGAAATTTGATTATTATCTGACATCAAATATGCCAAATAATTATATTTTCCATCAATATTGCGAAAGTTTAATGTGCGTTCAAAGGTTTTTTCATTTAACGGTTTTCGTTTTGCTTTATAATGGATGAACAGATCCCCAAACACTAAATCCTGTTCAGGAGATTCTATTGTCGTTAATATACGTGGCATACTTTGACTTTGTAATTTATAAATCATATCACGTGTCATTGGTTGTGCTGCAGAACCAACACGAATAAAAACTCCAGATTCAGATAGACCTTTACTCCTAATATAATACAGAGATTCTAAACCCTTCTTGATTTGTATTAAAATGATATTTTTACCATTTTGATTTTCTATCTTGATTTCGAATAATCCCATAGAACTTGGAGAAATATTGTCCAATATGCGATTTTTGATTTTAAGTTGCAATAAATCGATATCTCCAAAAACACCAACAGGTATTCCATCTTTTCTAACACCAATATAAATATCTCCACCATTGGTATTAAGAAAGGAAACAACCTCTTTTTCAAGATCATCTGTTATTTTTTCTTTGTATTCTATACTATTATTTTCTATTTTTGTCATGCCCCACCCCAATTACATATAAAAGTATCATAATGAAAAAGTTATAAATTGACAATAATTTTAGATATATTTTTAAATTGAAAATAACTATAGATCCTATAGAATATATTTGTTTTCAGATCTTACAAGGTTTCATATGAATAATTCAAATTTTAAAGTTGCCGTATTCGATACAAAACCATATGATCGGCAGTTTTTTGATGAAGCAAACAAAAATTATGGTTACAGTATCACATATTTCGAGGAAAAATTACGTCCACAAACAGCAAAATTAACAATTGGATATGATGCAATTTGTGCTTTTGTAAACGATAATCTAAATGCAGATGTCATAAATTGTTTGCATGATAATGGTGTAAAATTAATTGCGATGCGTTGTACTGGATATAATAATGTTGATTTAATTTCAGCATGCAAAGCAAATATTCCAGTTGTACATGTTCCTCATTACTCTCCGAATGCAATTGCCGAGTATTCACTTGCATTGTTGATGACATTAAACCGCAAAATAAATCATGCGTATAATCGGGTGCGGGATGGCAATTTTTCGATTAATGGATTTATTGGTTTTGATTTGTGCAATAAAACAATTGGAGTAATAGGTACCGGTAAAATTGGAAAAACGTTCATAAAATTATTGCAGGGTTTTGATGTTAATATAATTGCATATGATATATATCCAGATATCGATTTTGCAAAAAAGTTCAATGTTGAATATGTCACACTGGACGAGTTATTTAAAAGAAGTGAGATAATATCACTTTACTGTCCGTTGACGACACAAAATACACACATGATAAATGATGATACAATAAAACAGATGAAAGATGGAGTTGTCATAATTAATACAAGTCGTGGAAAGTTAATTGATAGTAATTCATTAATAAATGGGTTGAAATCTGGAAAAATTTCCGCCGCAGGATTAGATGTATACGAAGAAGAAACCGATTATTTTTTCGAAGACAAATCAGATACAATTATAACCGATGATATATTAGCACGATTAATGACATTCAAAAATGTAATAATAACATCACATCAGGCTTTCTTCACAAAAGAGGCCGTACACAATATTGTTAACACAGTTATGGTTAGTATTGATAAATTTATTAATCAAAAACAACTTGATAATATTATTAACATAAATTGTTTATTAAAAAAACATGTATAATGATTTATACATGTTTTAATTTAACAGTTTTTATTATGTTATCGTGGTAACCTACTCCCATATCTTATTTTCATGAGTAAGATTTTATCAAATAAGAATATCTTTTTTGTATATCCAACAAGCTCAATTTTAAATATTGGAATCAAACCGAATAAAGAAATACGATATATATGTTGTGCCAAAAATTGATATTCCCGGTATAATTCAGGATGACTTGAACGCATCATTACCCGAATTTTCCATGTCATAAGTTCCATTTTTTTCAATTGATGATTGGTCGTACTTCCAGGGTGAATACGATAAAGGGATAAAACTTCTGGAATATTATAAAATTCGGTATAATCAATCAAACGACACCATAACATATAATCTTCTGATGGGGAGTATTCTTCCTCATACCTTATGTTGTTATCAATTAAAACAGATTTTCTTATCATTGATGCAGTATGTGAAACAATACAATATTCTGATAACATCACTTTTATATCGTGATCTTTTTCAGGATTTTTTGATATTATATTTGAACGAGGAAAACTTTTCCACCAACTGGACACGACACCAACATTTGGATGCGAATCCAAATATTCGACCTCTTTTTCTAAACGTGTAGGTAGTGAAATATCATCATGATCAAACACCGCCAAATATTCCCCAGAAGACAGATCAATTAATTTATTTCTGGCCCTGGATATTCCCATATTTTGATCATTTTTAAAATACTTTATACGTCGATCACTATATGATTTAACGATATCTTCCCTTGTGTCTGATGGACAATCATCCACAATTAATAATTCAAAATCAGTAAATGTTTGATTTAGTATGCTTTGAATAGATGCCCTTAAATGTTCTTCCTGCGTTTTATACACGGGCATTAAAACGGATACTTTTACTGTCATTTTCACCTCATATAATTTATTTTTTACAAAAACTTAAGATATTTATACCAAATAACTTAAGCGTTCTTTTTTTATCATTTTTTGTCTTTGTAAAAATATATTTGTTTATATAAAACCCAATCTTATATTTTATACGAAATATTTTATAATTTAATAGAGAGTCTTTTTTTGGTCTTTCTAACAACAATTTACGTTCATAATCTTTTGTCTTTTTAAACATATTGTCGCAATGTTCTTTTTGCTTAATCGTATTACTTGCATGCCAACGATAAATAAACGTTTCATCATCTATTGCGGAAATTTTCGTAATTTTTGAAATTTGCAGGTGTAAAAACCAATCCTCCAGGGGTGCAGAAATTGTAAATTTTGGGATTCTATTAATAATCGATTTACGAATCATATAACCATTTGCTATATGATTTACTTTAAATAACGATGAATATTTACCATATTTATTTTTGGTAATGTGTGTTGTTTTATTGATAAAATCAGTAAATGACAAATATATTGCAGAGTGTTTATCATAAACATTGTTGCGATCTTTATCCCAATAACACTGTATTCCATCGGAATCCATAATTAAATTTTTACCAACAACTTCCCCGACATCTGGATTTTTTACTAAAAAACTAAATAATTTTTCAATTGCTGTCGGCAATAATTTATCATCAGATGCCAACAATACAATATATTCTCCAGTTGCAAGTTCATGAAACAATCGATTTTCAGTAAACAACAAACCATGATTTTTTTGTGTTTCAAAAACAGTTCTTTTAAAACGTTTATCACATTTACCTTTTAAAGAGTGTAACTTTTCCCATGTTGAATCTGTCGATCCATCATCGATTACAATTAATTCCAAATTTTGATATGTCTGATTAATTACTGAATTTATTGCATCAATCACATACTTTTCATGATTATATGCAGGTACACATACGGAAATTAAAGGTTTATTAACACTTTTCATTTTAATCTATTTCTTCAAATTTAAATTTTTTACTTTTTTTCAATTTAAAATTTGGCCTGAATTCAGAAAATATTTTTCTCCAATGTTTTTTATCATTATTTTTTGTTGTTACATCATCTTCGGGGGTAAAAAAATCAACACGACGAACTATAATATTTTTATTATCAATTTTAATATCCGGATAAAATATTTTTTCCAAAATTATTAATAAATCAAAATTATTTGTAACAATTTTTCTTAATGAAGAAAATAATTTATTAATTTCATTGATAACATGTTTTTGGGTATCATTATTTGATGGATATTTAAATATATATAAATTATTTTTTCCATCCATTCCCGT
>CAUTVF010000051.1:0-7165 GCA_963541805.1 uncultured Alphaproteobacteria bacterium | reverse complement strand
ACTTCAGCAAGTGTAAGCTGTTGAGCACGTATATACTTCTCCTTGTCTTGCACAGTTACTGATTTATTTTTTTCTAGAACATTTACCAG
The DNA here is from genome assembly GCA_963541805.1 of uncultured Alphaproteobacteria bacterium. Classification (GTDB taxonomy): domain Bacteria; phylum Pseudomonadota; class Alphaproteobacteria; order Rs-D84; family CASDRH01; genus CAUTVF01. The sequence goes on along the minus strand of CAUTVF010000051.1, from coordinate 7,076 downwards.
TTTTTTATATTCATTTTCACGTTTAATTGATATAGCTTTCATTGAATCTTTATATCCAATAAATTCTGACAAAGCTTTTTTGTATTTTTCCTTATATTCAGCAACCGTGTTACTGTCATCAAATAAAGCATTTGAGTGAATAAAATATAAGTATGTAATTGTTACAGACCAAAAAAAAGCAAATAAAAAAACAGCATACAAAGAAAAGATTAACCAACGGGATATACGATATTCTCGCATAATCCCAGTTGATTGATAAATCACAAATCTCCTTTCTGTAAACAAAAAATGTATTAATCTATGTAACACCCCAGAACCTTATAAATCTATAAAAATTTAAAAATCCTTCCATCGCAACTTTCAAAAATACATTATACAGAAATTAAATAAAAGTATTATGATAAAATTTCATCAATAGTTATATAATCTCCAACATGCCCAGTCATTTTTTCAGTATCTGTTGATACTGGCAATGTTTTTTTACCAGGTCTCCAACCAGCTGGGCAAACATCACCCGTTTTTGTCGCATGTTGCCATGCACGAACCTGACGTAAAAATTCATTTACATTTCGTCCAACCATTGGAGCTTGCACTTCTTGTGCAACACATACTCCATCTGGATTAAACAAGAACCTCCCACGAAGTGCCATTCCCTCATCTTCCATTAATACACCAAATGCACGACTCATCTCTCCAGTTGGATCCGCTGCAATTGTCAATTTCAAACCCTTTAACAAGGTTTCTGTTTCAACAAATATTTTATGTGAAAATTTCGTATCTGTTGAAACTGCTAAAATCTCAACCCCCATTTCTTTGAATTCATCATATTTTGCATTCATTGCAGCAATCTCAGTTGGACACACAAAAGTAAAGTCAGCAGGATAAAAACATACAACAAACCATTTATTTGCATATCTTGCATTATCAACATTCATAAAATGGCCAGTCGCTGCATCATATGCATCTACCTTAAATTCTGGAAGTTTTTGTAATACTAGCGATGAACTCATTTTCTTTTTCTCCTTTATTTCATTATTATCAAATTTATTTACTTTAAAATCATTTTCTTTTACTTTTATTCCACTATCGCATACCATATTTATCCTTTCATATTCGCACATCAGTAACTTTATAAAAAACTATACTTAAATTGTCAATACATATTACTAATATACAGTAGTAACTGTATGTATTATCTATCTTTTTGCTTTAAATTGGACATAATTTTATTAAACAGAGATTGTCTGTAACACTCGACATCGGACAAGTTTTTCGCAAGCTTTTTATAGCTATCAAATTCCGGATGAGATTTGAATATAGACTGCATTAAATCTGAAGCTTTATATTCATAATGAATACCAGATATAATCACAGATCCAGTTCCATAATTTTTATGTAAAATTGCTGGTAATTTTTTTGTTTCAAAATCATACTCAGCAAGTATATTTGCTGCACTATCTTGTGATATATCAAAATATGGGCCACCAGAATAATAAGCATAATGAATCTTAGAATCATTATAACAAACTTTTGCAATTGTAGAAGATTCGATACTTGCAGAATATGGTTTTATATTTAATTCAGAATGGAGTGTCCCAATTGCACTCCCATTAATTAAATCTAAACCACTATCTGATTGTATACATAATTCAGGAATATCATGTTCAAATATTGTATGTTTACATGCATAATATGCCCCCGCACAAATACCAAAATAAAAACCTCCCTTAGTTACATATGATCTAATTTTATCGTTCCCTTTACCTTTTAATTTCATTTCATATGGAATCCCTGCTCCCCCTGGCATAAAAAATGCAAAAACAGAAGAATCTAATACACTTTCATTTATAATACTTTGAGCATCTGTAAATTCCAATTTATAACCAAAAGGAGAAAAATAATCATTAAGAGATCTGTATAACGGATACACATTTGCACATCCATAATCACGATATATTAATATTTTATTTCGTTTTATTTTCATAATATGCCTTTTATAAATCCGATTATATTATAACTATTTAAAATTATAAGTAATAATTTGCCTTGACATATATCAACAAATACTTATATTTGTCTAAAAATTAATTTTACATGTGGTGCAATTGTGGCTAATTCGAATCAAAATTTAGGTATATCTGTTTTTGGCATATATTCGATAATCCTTAAATCTGTTATATCATTATTTTTAATATCTATATTATATTACTTTTTTGGTTCGAGTATTCATAAAATGCTTCCAACCAATCTTTTAAATCAAGTAATTTTGGGATTATTTATTATTGGAGTTCTACAAAATTTAAAAAACATTATCATATTAATACCGGAAATTAAGTGGTTTAATTTGTTTATTCAAAAGAATAAAGATATAAAAATAAAACCTGTCATATTATCACCAGTCAAAAATATGATGGATGGATATAGAAATACAAAAACTAGTTATTTTACATTAAATGCAATGAAATCCATTTTGGAAATTATTGAAAGCAGACTATCTGATTATAAAGAAAACTCAAAATATATTATCAATATTCTAACATTTTTGGGGTTACTTGGAACATTTTGGGGATTATTAATTACTTTAGGTTCAATATCTGGAATTATTAATAATTTGAAGATAACTGATTCAAATATAATTGCTGTGTTTAATGATTTAAAAACATCTCTTGTCAATCCTTTAAATGGAATGGGAATTGCTTTTTCCTCGTCTTTTATTGGATTATTCTGTGCATTAATATTGGGTTTTATAAATTTGCAATCAAATTCTGCGATGAATTATTTTTATAATAAAATTGAGGAAAATTTATCAATAATGACCAGAGTTGTTGGCGATGGAGCAACAGAAAATGATAACATATTAAGTATACTTCCTTATATTCAGGCATTATTGGAGCAAACAGCAGAACATTTAAATCAATTACAAAGAACAGTTAAACGTAATGAAGATTTAAATGCAGATGCAACAAAAAGTATGTCTTTAATGGCAAAAGAACTTTCAACAACAGCAGAACAAACAAAAAATAAATTAAAAATTATGGAAAAAATGACAAAATCAAATGAAAATTTACTTCCTATACTAGAAGATATTGCAAAGGTATCAAAAAATGGTATTGGAATGGATGTAAAAACAAAAGAACATATTAAAAATATTGATATTGGGATCCGAGATATGCAAGATTCTCTATCAGAGGATATAAAAGTATTGTCAAAAACAATAAAAATTATTAAATCTGAATAGTGGAGGTTATTATGGCAAATTGGATGTATGATTACGAGGAAAGAACAGCCGAACGAAATGAACGAGTTTACAAGTTAATAATGGAAAGAAAAGAAAAAGAGGAGAATCAAGCATCGCAAGATAAGAGTGTTAATAGGGAAAAATGTGAACACTACGATAATTCCATGCAGAAATTATTATGGGATGAACAAAATTTATTAACGAAATAAATTAATGATAACAAAAAAATCTTTTTACACAGATAATTCACAAAATATCTGGTCCGGGTTTGTCGATATAATCACAAACATTATGGTAGTTTTCATATTTTTACTGATGATTTTTATATTATCACATTTTTTCATGCTGGTTCCGTCGAATAAAAATAATGTTGATACTGTAATAAAATTAAATAGACAAGTTGATCGTTTAATATCGGCATTAAAAAATAAACAGCAATCTATCGATGATCTTATAAACCAAATAAAAAATAAAGATTCTGATATCTCAATATTGAACAACAATATAAATGCAGCAAATAAAAATATTGAAATTGAAGAAAGTAGGCGTGAAAAATTAATCAGTAAAGTTTCATCACTTAATGAAATAATTTTACAAATGGAAGGAGAAATTATCTCAAAAACAAATCAAATCAAAGAAGTTAAACAAAATGAAAAAAATTTAAAAACATCTATTGATTCTTTAAATGGAGAATTAAGGAAATTAAATGATGTATTGTAGAATTAGGAAAAAAATTAAATAGAGCACTGGCCAATAAAGCTGCAGAATTGTATAAAGTTCGATCGAATTTTTTTGAAAAAATTTCTGTTGTTTTACAAGATAATAAAAATTTTAAAATGCAAGGCGACAGAATAATTGTTCAATCAGAATTATTTTTTAAAAGCGCAAGTTTTAATATTGAAAAATCAGGAAGAAAAAAACTAAATGAAGTTGCTGGGTTAATCAAAAATATGGAAAAAGTAATTGATAAAGATGTAAATTGGATAATTCGTATAGATGGACATACAGATAATACTCCAACAGTAAAAGGAACAAACAACTGGGAACTATCAGTTAAACGAGCATTATCCGTTTTAAATTATCTTGTTCAATGCGGGGTAAATCCAAAAAGATTAAGTGCAACTGGATTTGGAGAATATCAACCAATTGCAAGTAACAAGAATCCATATGGAAGATTACAAAACCGACGAATTGAATTCAAATTAACAGAAAAATAGAAATATTTTTATTGCAAGCCACAAATATTTTTTATAGTCATGGTCGGAAATAGATGATTGGAGGCATCAGTTTTCTTCTTTCAAGCTGTGGTTTATACTACTCCTACTTAGAAAAGTTATTCCTTTAGTTATCTATTCTGATATTTGATGTTTCAAATATTAAAAATACTTTCTACACAAATTGTAGAAAAATAAAAAACTTGGAGGATGCTATGAAAAAATATTATAAGTATAAAATTAGATTTTTATTAAATCTGTTTATTGTTTTTATCACAATAAATAAAAGTGTTTTTACTGCTGATAGAAAATCACCTTTTGTTATAAATAATGTAATTGAAGAAGATAGTAAATGTATCAATAAATGTGATGAAAAATCATATACAGCTACTAGAAAAGCATGTTGGTCTTATTGGAATAGCAGCCCGCAACCAGGTTGTGTAATTTTTGACAAAAGACCTGGGTCTCAGTTTAGTTTAATATATAATGTAGATTTACATAAAAGTGGTAATAACTATGATTGGGGTTATGTTGCATATGACGGAGTTTGCATATATGCAGGGGGACTTAAAGAAAATTTGTGGGCAAGTGGAGAACAATCAAAAATAGGTAAATATGTATTTAATTCAAGATATGGAGTAGACTTACATACTAATAAAGTAAATTTCAGTCAAGTTGATTCATGGGCTAATGATTATATCAAAGGAGTTTGTAATGAATTTTTCCAAAAAAGTAGTACAAAATCATTAATAGGTGCGTGTAAAGAAAAATGTAGAAGTAATGTAATTAAATTATTTATTGGCAAAAAAGCAATCACAACAATTTGGGAGTTTTTGGATGAAATACCAGTTACAGAATTAATTAAAGTTTACGACCCAAACATGGTTAATTACTAGAACTCAATACAATTTATGAAAATATTTTTACATCAAGTTATTTTGAATATATCATATGGTTCAATACATAAAAAACTGTTTTGTAGTATTGATTACATCAGATACAGTGATTAATTGATTTAAATTTGTTCTATAATATACTGAATTATCGAAACCTTTTGAATAAAATGATGCAAATTTTCGGAACAAAAATATTGCATTTTTTTCTCCATAAAAACTAATTAATTTATCAAAATGTTGTAAAGCAATTTTTCCAATTTCTTGTTTATCTAAATCTGGTAATTTTTCTCCCGTATTAAGATAATGGATGACCTGTTTAATAAATATTGGGTTTCCCAATACACCCCGACCAATCATAATACCATCAACACCTGTTTCTTTAATCATATTTTTTGCATCTTCAACAGTAACTATATCCCCATTACCAATTACAGGAATATGAAGTACTTTTTTTATTTTTGCAATTTCTGGAAGTGATGCTTTACCTGTATACATTTGAGATCGTGTTCTTCCATGCACTGCAACCATTGCAACGCCAATATTTTCTGCAATTTTTGCAATCTCAATTCCTGTCATCAAATTTGAATCCCAACCTATTCGAATTTTTAATGTTACGGGCACTCTACCATTTGCAGATCTTACAACAGATTCAATTATCTTTGCAGCTTTATTAATATTTTTTAATAAATCTGCTCCACTCCCAGATTTTATAATTTTGTTAACTGGACAACCCATATTTATATCGATAATATCTGCCCCACGTTTAATGTTTATTTCTGTCGCTTCCGCCATTATCTCAATTTGAGATCCAAAAATTTGTACAGAAACAGGAGATATATTTTTTGGTAGTTGATTAAACATTTTGTTAATTTTATTGCTTTCTGTGTTAATCGATTTTTCTGTTTTTGTTAAAAAATGATGTTGTGCATTTGATGCAATCATTTCCATAACAATTAATTCTGCTCCGTATGATTTATAAATTTCACAAAAAGGTAGATCTGTAATTCCTGCCATTGGGGCAATAATTACAGGATTTTTGATAATTATATTTCCTATTTTAATCGGTTTTAACATTTGTTATAATAATATTAGTTATGAAAGTCACAATCAATACAAATAAAACACCATACACAAAGCAGAAGACTCGTCATAAAAGAGTATACATTTTATTAATTTATTTAGTTTGGGCTTTTTCTGCTTTATTTTTATATAGAACATTATTTACAAGGTACGGAATAATTAACAATATTATCATGACAAATCAAATTCATGATAAAGAAGTCCAGATTAATGAGTTGACAAATGAATATAATTTAATAAAACAAAAAATATTTTTAATCAAAAATCATGACACAGATCTGATAGAAGAGTTATCCATACAGTTATTAAATCGTATTCCCAAAGGTTCTAAAATTTTGGTTGATTAAATTAATTATTCTCGAAAATAGGTATCTTCTTTACCGAAACAACAAAAATTATTATGGCAAACATTATAAGTGGTATGTTTAACAATTGCCCCATAGTTATTTTACTATCTGTTAAAAAGCCTATTTGTTTATCTGGCATACGAAATAATTCACATGATGTTCTGGCAATCGCATAAAAAAATAAAAACATAGATGTTAAAAATCCCCAACCTAATTTTTTAGAATTCTTATTATATTTTATAAAAAGATATAAAAATATCTGCATTATTATTAAAATTAAAAATCCCTCAGTAAATGCTTC
>CAUTVF010000050.1:0-7181 GCA_963541805.1 uncultured Alphaproteobacteria bacterium | reverse complement strand
CATATATCGGATTTACACTTTTTCCATTTTTTCTGATTTCGTAATGAAGATGAGGTCCAGTTGACATACCGGTTGATCCAACGAAGCCAATTATATCTCCTTGCTTTACCCTTGTTCCAATTCCCGCACTTAATTTGAATGCACTCAAATGCGCATAAAGTGTAGAATATGTTGCATTGTGGCGTATTCGAACCATATTTCCATACCCTCCATTATTCCAACCACGATATTCAATTATTCCATCTCCTGCTGCTGGAATGGGGGTTCCTTTTGGAGCAGCAAAGTCGACACCTTTATGGAACTTATTGAAACCAAGTATAGGATGTTTTCGATATCCATATGTTGATGATATTCTTGCTCCATTAATTGGAGTCTTTTTTAATGTTTTTGAGGCTCCTTTACCATTTTCATCATAAAAAGCAGTTCTTCCGTTATCCTTTGTAAAACGATATAAAGATAGATTTTTTCCGTGAATGTGTAACTCTGCGTATAGTAGAGCACCAACTTCGATAAATTCATTATCGGGAGTATACTTTTCTTCATAAAGTACGGCATATGAATCGTTTGGATAAATGTCTCGCTCAAAGTCTATATCAAATGATAAAACATCATAAAATCTATCAATAACATCGTATGGAATTCCCTCTTTTGTTGCTGAATATATGAAACTTTGCTCTTCTTTAATTTTTCCCAATTTATATACATATTTTATTTTTTCCTGTTTTTTTTCTAGTTTAGATATAAAACCTGATGGTGTATTAATTGTCATAATTTCTTCCAGAGGAGAGCGTATAATATACATTTTATTTACACTCCAAATTATATCTTTGTGTAATCTTTCAGATTCAGGAATCTTTTTTAGATCTAAATTAATTATGTCTCCACGTGATTGAGGATTAAATGGCCTTAAAGAGTTTATATTAAATACAGTTTCAAGAGATTTTGCTATGCTTTTTGCTTCTGTAAATCCAATTCCTGCGCGTTGGAGAACAAGAGTTAACGTATCCCCAACTCTTACTTTCATTTTTATAGTTTTAGTTTTATTCAATTTTTCCTGAATATAAAGCAGGTGATTATTATATCGTACACTGTTTTGATTTGCTTTATATTTTATATCATTAATTAAATAATTTTTTTTAGCTAAAAATAGTACTAATACAGCAAATCCCAAAACAAATGCAGTTAAAAACTGAATTGTTTTTTTTAAATTACTCATATCTTTTCTTTGTCTTATTGATTATTTTTGTCTTGAAAGGATAGTATAAGTTATCATTCATATCAAGAATATTCATGTGATATTTTTAGTAAACTACACAATTTTTGCATCGATGCGATCAATCCGCTTTTTCGAAATGTTGAAATATGATTCATTAATCCAATCGACTGTATTTTATCAAAAATATAACTTTCATAATCTTTGTACAAAGAGAAGTCTATGGATGAAATTATTGATAACAAAATGTATAAAAACCCTTTTACAATTGCTGAATTGCTATCAGCATAGATATTATTATCATCAATTACTATCCAAACATTACTTTGACATCCATATACTTTATTTTCATCTACTTTATATTTTTCATCAATTGATTTTATTAACTTTCCTAATTCAATAAGAGTTTCGTAAATGCTTTCAGAATCTTGAATGCAAAACATGCTTTGAATTTCGGAAAAACTTTGTATTTCGGTTGGAACTTTCATTTATATTTAATAATTAAATATTGCTTATTAATAGAGGCTAAAATATAATCGGCTTTCTGTTAAAGTCAATAATTAGGATTAATTATGAAAAATTCTTTTTATAAAGATGCCGTTTTAATGCAATTTCTTAAGTCTGTTTGGAAACGATATGTATATGAGCATAAATATTTATTACTGCTTTCAATAATTTTGATGGTCGTTGCGAGCGTTACAGATGCTTTATCTGTTAAAATGTTAGAACCTGTATTTAATGAGGTTTTCATTGATAAAAATAAGGAAATGTTAAATGTAATTGCTTTGCAGATTTTATCGATATTTTTTATAAGGGGTTGTGCACAATATTTTCAATCAATAACTATGGCATATATTGGGACAAAAATTGTAAAAGATATGCAAATAGATTTATATCGTCACATTGCATATATGGATGTTAGTTTTTTTTCAAAAAATAATTCTTCTACACTTTTAAATCATTTTATTGGAGATATTCAAAATATACGAAATACCATTTTGGATGGAATCACAACTTTATTTAAGTCTTTTTTTACTGTACTTTTTTTAATTGCTTTGATGTTTTATAAAAATTTTGAAATGGCTCTTGTTATGTCTGTTTTATGGCCAGTTGCTTTTTGGCCAATGGTTAGATTTGGTAAATTAATTCGTGAAAAATCATTAAAACAAAGAGAAAGTTTTGGAAGTCTTTTATCAATGTTGATTCAATCTATCCAAGGTATCAGGATGATTAAGTCATATTCTATGGAAGAAAATGAAATTGCAAACATAAAACAACAAGCAACGCATATTGCAATGTTAGATTTTAAAATTTCTAAGTTATTTAATGTATTAAGTCCTTTGATGGAGTTTTTTGGTGGAGTTGCAATTGCAGGGACCCTCACTTATGGTGGTTGGAAAATTATGAATGGTCAATTGACAACTGGCGAGTTTATGGTTTTTTTGATGGCTATTATTGCGGCATATAAGCCACTAAAAAATCTGGCAAATGTAAATAATCTTATTCAAATGGGTGTCGCATCGGCAGATAGAATTAATAAATTGTTAAGTGAAAAAGCAAAAATTACTTTTGATAATAATAGTCCAGGTTTAGTTGTAACAGACGGAAGAATATTAATTGATGATGTTTGTTTTGGATATGATGATAAGCAAGTTTTACAAAATGTATCTTTCACAATTGAGCCAGGAAAGACAACGGCTATTGTTGGGGCTTCTGGATCTGGAAAATCTACATTAATAAATTTATTGTTACGTTTTTATGATGTTGATTGTGGATCAATTAAAATTGATAATCAAAATATTAAAGATGTTAATTTAAAAACTTTACGTGATAACATTGCATTTGTTTCACAAGATGTTGTTTTATTTGATACAACGATTAAAAATAATATTTTATTTGGTAGACCGAATGCAACAGATGATGAAGTTTATAATGCTGCAATTGATTCTGCAGCTGATTCTTTTATTAGGAAACAACCGAATGGATATGAAACTGAACTTGGTGAACGCGGTGTGAATTTATCAGGGGGACAAAGACAAATGATTTCCATTGCAAGAGCAATGTTAAAAAATGCTCCAATTTTATTATTAGATGAAGCAACTTCGGCTTTGGATGCAAAAAGTGAAAAAATTGTTCAAACGTCTTTAGAAAAATTAATGGTCGGACGGACAGTTGTTGTAATTGCACATCGTTTGTCAACGATTATTAATGCTGATAAAATAGTTGTCTTTGATGATGGAAAAATTATTGAATTTGGTACGCATTCTGAATTATTACAAAAATCTGGAACATACTCTAAGTTGTATTCAATACAATTTGATACATCAAAAATATAAGAGGTGATAAATTCATATACTCTTTATTTTTAATAAAGTTCTGCTTTTTCGTCTTTTGTTTATAACAATCCCTTGATCCATTCGATAAGAGAGGTTTTTGTACTTGCTCCTGATTTTTGTGCAACTAGATTCCCATTCTTAAAAAATAGCAAGGTTGGTACACTAGTGATAGAAAATCTTTTTGCAGTTTCAGTATATAAATCTACATTAATTTTTGCTACTTCAATTTTATCTGACATTTCACTTGATATATCTTCAATAATTGGTAACAATCCGCGACAGGGAGCACACCAAGGAGCCCAGAAATCAACAAGAACAGGCTTATCGGAATTTTCTATGAAACTTGCAAATTCTGTATCCGTTATATCTCTCATTTAACTCTCCTATTGTGTTTTTTGCTGTTCGTTATAATATTACGTGCGCAAATATAAAATTACTGTGTATTTATGTCAATATTAAAAGAGGTACAATTGCAAGATTTAAAGACATATTTTCCAATTTTTAAAAATAATCATGATATGATATTTTTAGATAGTGCAGCATCTGCGATGAAACCAAGTTGTGTTATTGATGGAATTAAAAATTTTTACGAAAATAATTATTCAAATATTCATCGTGGAACATATAAAACATCAGAAGTTTCTGGTGAAATGGTCGATGCTGCAAGATATACAATCGCTCGATTTATAAATGCACATTCAGATAATGAAATAATTTTTACACGTGGATGTACAGATTCAATTAATAAGATCGCATTGCTGTTATTTCACAATAATTTAATAAAAAGTACAAGTAATGTTTATATAACAGATGTAGATCATCATTCAAATATATTACCGTGGCGATATATTGCACGAAAGATGTCTGCAAATTTATATAAAATTCCATTTAATGTTGATATGACTATAGATGTAGAACGATTACAAAAAATGTTTGCTTTGAATAAACCAGATATTGTTTCATTTTCTGCATTATCAAATGTCACAGGTATTATTCAGAATGTTGAAAATATCACAAAGATTGCACATGATTATGGAGCGGTTGTTATTTTAGATTGTGCGCAGTCGATTGTTCATTTAAAACATGATGTTCAAAAAATTAATTGTGATTTTATGGCATTTTCAATGCATAAGTTATATGGCCCAAATGGAGTTGGAGTTTTATATGGTTGTGAGCAGTTATTAAATAATTTATATCCTATTGATTTTGGTGGAGATATGGTTGATTCCGTATCAATAGATGATTTTGCTATATCAAAATCACCTGAAAAATTTGAACCTGGTACAATAAATATTGCGGATATTATTGGATCTAAGTTTGCGATTGATTTTGTTAATTCGATTGGTTTTGATTATATAAAATCTCATGATGCTGAATTAGTGAAATATTCATTTGAAAAGCTGAAAGAATTAAAAGCTATAAATTTTATTGGTGATTTTAATAATTCTATAAATCGCTCTGGTTTAATATCTTTTTATTTTGATAATATATCATCGTTTGATGTCGGAATTATGTTAGGACAAAAAAATATTTGTGTAAGAACTGGTTTTCATTGTGCAGAACCGTTACACAATTTATATTGTAGTGGCAATCAGAGTATCAGAATATCTTTTGGGATTTATAATAATAAAAATGATATTGATATATTTATCGATAATTTAAAAAATATTTTGAGGATTCTATCATAATGGAAATTAATCAAGATATTTTAAATAATTTTAAAGAGTTTACTGTAAAAGATTTACCGCGAATTAAAAAATATGCAGGAAAGAGTTTACAGGGTCGTTCTGTATTAACGGATTCCAAAATGATAATTAATGCATTAAAAACAGTTGTAGATCCAGATATAGGTGTTGATGTTTATAATTTAGGATTAATTTATAAATATTATTTAAAGAAAAATGGTGATGTTATTATTGAGATGACTCTAACATCTCCAACATGCCCATACGCAAATGAATTGGTGCAAGCATCTGCTGATGCAGTTGCAGATTTGGATGGGGTTGGAATTGTTGAGATAAATGTTGTTTGGACCCCGAAATGGGATTTAACATACTTAACTGACGAAGCCAAGTTTCAATTAGAATTAGAATAATATGATAACTTGGCCAGTCTGATTAAATTAAACTTGGAGGAAAAATTAACCAGACTGATAAATAATTTGATTTTATAGTAATTAATATATTTGATTGGGATCATAGTATTTCATCATTCCTTCTGTTCCAATTTTTTTGACTAATCCATCTACTGCTTGTTCTTTTGTTAAAGTATTTAGAAATTCTGCAATTGTTGAAACATGTACCCCATTTACATATAAAGATGCTGTTGGTTGACAACTTTCTTTACACTCTTTGGTATATGATGAACTTAGACAATATTTTCTTGCTCTTTGCATTGCATCATCAAAAGAAACTACATTTTCTTTTAAATCCCCAATTGTATAACTTTCAGAATAACCATATCCACTATTCCAATAGCATGTTGGTCTATAAACTCTTGCGTATGCTTTCCAACATCTTGTCCATTGTCCCATACAATCCCATTGTTCTGATTTAAACCAATCACCAACACTTCTATATGTATAGCTATCAAATGTGGCATTTCCATATTTTCTTGTATAATAAATATACCATGCTGTTGGGCATTTAGTAGGAAAGCAACAACACGAGCCTTTATTATAGGAATATGTCTCATATCCTTTATCTGTTGCTTCAACTTGAATATTTTCACAATTTATTACACATTTTGAAATATCATCAAAAGATTTGGAGATTTTAATTTCAAATTGAGCATATAAATTTGAATTATTAATTAATAAAACAAATAAAAAACAAAAAAGATTAAGGAAATATATAAAATTGAATTTTATTTTAAAACAGTTCATAACACCCTCCATTTATTAACAATTTTTTGCATTCTACCCCCCCCCAGGGATTGTCAAGGGTTTTCTGAAAGATTTTTATTTCATCTATTGACTATTTTTTTATAAACCCTACATATAACCCAGGACTTAAAAAATTTAGGTCAAGATAATGGAAAGAGGTGTAATTATGAGTAAGGTTATAGGTATTGATTTAGGAACAACAAATTCGTGTTTTTCTTTCATGGATGGTAAAGATTCAAAAGTTATCACAAATGCAGAAGGACATAGAACAACCCCATCGGTTGTTGCTTTTACAGATAAAGATAGACTGGTTGGACAAACTGCAAAAAACCAGGCGGTTACGAATCCAGAAAATACTTTATATGCAATAAAACGTTTGATTGGTCGTCGTTTTGATGATCCTATGGTAAACAAGGATAAAGATTTGGTTCCATATAAAATTGTTAAAGCAGACAATGGAGATGCTTGGGTTGAAATTAAGGGTAAAAAATATTCTCCATCTGAGATATCTGCATTTATTTTACAAAAAATAAAGAAGGATGCTGAGTCTTATTTGGGAGAAACAGTAACAGATGCTGTTATCACAGTTCCTGCATATTTTAATGATTCTCAACGTCAGGCAACAAAAGATGCTGGAAAGATTGCAGGTTTGAATGTTTTACGTATTATCAATGAACCAACGGCAGCTGCACTTAAAGCAGACATAACCCCTCTCTTAATTTTATTATACAACAGAATCAAAGGAAAA
>CAUTVF010000049.1:0-7383 GCA_963541805.1 uncultured Alphaproteobacteria bacterium | reverse complement strand
GTATACTCTCCACTTTTCAATAAAATTGTATCGCCTAAATAAATTTCAGTTCCCTTTGAATCGTAATATCCAGTAAATGGAAGCAATAAAACATCCTTGGAATCAAATGTTTCGTTTTTATCATTTTTTACTGACTCAACATTCCCATCTGAATCAAACTCAATATTTGTAACTCGAGATTTTTCGTGAGTCCTAAGATTTTTTACTTTGAATTTAAAAACCATTTATAAATCCTTTTTTAATTTAATAATTTTAAATTTTTGATTGATATGATTAAATTTCAGAAATTAAACCTTCGGTTAAAATACTGAATTTTATCAATACTGAAATTTTAACAATACTGAATTTTATCAATACCGAAACCAAATATACAAAAATTCGTGTTTTTTACTATTTCCCGCTCTCTCGAAATGATTAGCTCCTTTATTTATAGCTATTTTTTCATTACATTCCCCAATGTATTTTTCGAAAACCGAATAAAAATCTTCTCTAATTATAATACCCATTAGTTTACATTTTTTTAAATATAAATCACAAATATGTTTTATTAATGCCTCAAAATCTGGATTTTTATAATCATAAACTTCAAGCGTATCATACGGAGGACAAGTAAAAATACAATCAAAATCACAATCTGGCTCAAATGTTAACGAATCAAAATTATATAACTCAATTTCAGTATTAAAATATTTTTTAAAATCGGCATATAATTGTTTCAAATTAGCATTAACGGATGTATTAATATCATTACCAATATATTTTTTTAATTGAGTTCCCAAGGTTCCGAGCAATCTATGTCCCCATCCGTGAAATGGATCATAAACAACTTCTGGCTTATATTTTGATATAAATGCCTTAAACCATTTTGGACTAAAGAACGAATATCCTATATGAATTGCAGATATTTTAAATCCAGTTAATATTTTAGTGTCTGTCAAATATGCTTCTGGAATTCCGGTATAATAGAATCTATTATCAAATAAATTCCTTCTAATTACGGGATTTTTAAATAATTCCAATTCAACTTTGTAGAAATCATTAAATTGATAGTGCTTTACACACCTATTTTGAGTCGGCGATGCATTGAAATCTCCAGGCATTTTAATAGCATTTTTGATTTCGATTTCCAATTCCTTTGAAGTATAATCAATTTTGAGACCGTTAATAACTCGGCGAAGTTGATTTTCAATGAAATCAATCTCGCATATTTCAAGCAAATTTATATGATCAAATTCTGCGATTTCTAGGATGTCATCATCAACTGGCCCAAATACAATATATAGATCAAATTCTGGAATATAAAGATCCGCAGTTATAAGTGTTTTAAGACCATCATAATAATTTTCAATTGTTGATGGATATTTTGATTTTATAATTTCTGTTGCTAATTCAGTATCAAGCGGTTCATTTTCGTGTCTAACACAATTTAAAGTTTTGATAAGATTTTTTGCAGTTGTATTAAAGTCTTTTGCTTTAAATAAATCGCACGGCAATTTGGTATTTTGGGACTTCACAGCATTTTGTGATTTCACAACATTCAAAGATTTAGCCGCCGGCTTAGATTTTGTAATTTCGGCTTTTGCTATTTTCGATTTCAGTTTATGAGCATTCAAAAACTTAACAGAACATTCATAACAACAGAATTTCTGAAGTTTCCGCATTTTTAATGTTATTGGCTTTCCACAATTTAAACATTTTCCTGGCTCTGCAGAAACTCCGCAATATTCAACGGATTTCCAAATATACTGCTTCAAGTAATCTTGGTAATTTATTGAATGCTTGCGAAGGTGCTGAATTAATGCATTAGCATTTTTAAAAGTTTCGTTACATATTTCACATTTCATATGCTTATTATATCGGATTAAAGTTTAAGATTTTAAATTTTTAAATATATAATTATGTTAATAAAAAATTTAATAAAATTACATTTAAATGTTAATTTATTAATTTTTAAAATTAAAAAAAAAATATTTTATTATATATTATATAATAAAAAATTAATTTAATAAAAATTCAATTTCACTAAAAAATTCAGAATCAAAAACTTCTATATAATTTAACTTATTTTGTATTGCAATTTTGCGCTTTAGCGGATCTCGCACAGTCCACACATCTATCGCGTTGCGATAAAATTGTGATGTTTGCGCCTTTTGCTGCCACTCGTTAAGTTTTTGTTGATGGTCTTTAGAATCCGGATTATAAGGCTCACTTCCGTGTGTCCAAGATCCTTGAAGTTCTATATATAAGTCTAAAGACTTTATGTAGAAATCACAAGCAAACGGATATAAATCGGATCTATATTGGTATTCAATATCGGAAGTCCCGAATTTAGTTTGTAAGATTTTTAAAAGTTTGATTTCTGGCTTTGATGTATTAAAGGAGTTGTTTTTCTTTTTTATTCTATAAATCTTTTTTTGAATTTCTGGCAACGTTTCCTTATATGTTTCGGATTGACTATAAAAATCTGCACCATATTTTTTAAGATTTGTATCTTTTGTTTTATTCAATATTTCTGGCAATGTTTCCTTATATGTTTCGGATTGACTATAAAAATCTGCACCATATTTTTTAAGATTTGTTTGAATTGCTTTTTCTTTAACAATATTAGTTTGAGATGCAAAATCAGCTCCATATCTTTCATTATTTGTGGCGATCATTTTTGCTTTAACTGCTAAATTTTTACAAGGATTATCAACACCGTACAAATCAATACAAGTTTGTTTTTTCTTTTCCAAATATATTTTTTTATTTTTCTTATAATCATCAGATTGTGTATAAACTTCAGTTCCAAATTTTTTTAATATTGATTCTTTTACCTTATTTTTTACTAATTCATTTTGATTATGACTTTCAAATCCATATTTTTTAAGATTTGTTTTCTTAATTTTTTGCTTAACTAAATCAGATTGAAATGGATTTTCGACACCGTATAATTCAATACAAGTTTGTTTTGCTTGGATTCTATTATTATAATTAGAATCTCCATATTTTTTTAGTTTAGTTTCTTTTGATTTTTCAGAATTTCTATAATTTTCATCTCCATATAAATCGATACAAGTTTGACGTCTTTTTTTATCAATTTCAGAAATAAATGTTTCAGATTTCATAAATTCATTAGCGCATTTATGACAACAAAATTTTTTTAATTTAAATCCAGTTAATTTTATTGAGTTTCCACAAATTGGACAAGTTCCAGGATTTATTTGGATATTGTAATAAAGAAAGGGTTTGTATACGTAAGTCTTTAAATACGATTGATAGTCGATATTATGTGATTTTAAATGAGATATTAATTGTCTTGAATTTTCAAAGATTTGATTACATATTTTACATTCGAACATTTAAATACTTTTTTTATTTTAATTATATATTAAAAAAGTTGAATTTTTTGAAAGTTTAAAAAATCTCCCTAATTTTAGGGAGATTTTAATTATTGAAATATTAAGCAAGTTTATCGAGGAGTGTGCCTTTGAAATCAACAGACCAAGTAGTAGCATAGGCGTCCGGCTGCTGAGGATGAGCAACAAGGCCATAACGAGTTCTTGCGATGATGCCGGGTTGACCGGAATCCTGATTAACAACTTTTTGAATGCTTAGCGGAATATACGGACAAAACCAACCGATTGAGTCTTGGACACTAGTTCCCTTATATAGCAATGTTATATAATCATTCTCAGCATATTGATCAACAACAACAGTGTATCTACCATCGTAAGTTCCAATAACACCGGTATTTAAGTCGTAGCCTATATTGCTGTCTTTTGGAGCAATTACAAACTTATCAAATGAGCTTAGCATTGTTGCGACTTTTGGACTTACTAAAAGAACGTTCGCAGCGCCGCGTTTGTTGCGAATTGCAATATCTCTCGACTCGAGATCAATGCGCATTGCAAGAAGGCGGTAAGCTTCGATTTCCCAAAGAGCTCGGCCAGCAGTTACAGTATTTGCAATCATTGTAGTTGCGCCGGCACCAAACCAGTTAGCTGAGTCGGTTCCGACCTTTGCAAGGCTGTTGGTATATGCGATTACTTCGCGATCGATCTCAATTTGCATCTCGTTTGAAATCAACGAAATAATTTCTTCTTCGGCATTCAATCCGTGCTGTGACATCAAATCATCATACATCTCAAGAGTGTATTCTGATTTCAACTTACGTGTTTTTGCCTCAACCATTACTTTATCAATATTAAAACCAACTTCTGCCATATCAGTAGAAAGTTTTTCACCATCTGCAGTTGTATATGGGCCGGTATAATCTTTTAGAATTCTTGCGAAAGTTGACTCGTTCGAGTAAGTTGCTTTGATATTTGTATCTGGAACAAGGTGTTTAGTTGCATCATCAAGAGCAATTAGAACATTTCTCTTGTCTTTAGAAATGAAAACAACTTTACCAGTTGCAGCACCGCCGCTTGCATCAACACCAGTTACTGTGTCGCCAATATTGCCCGAATAGTCGGCCTTGAAAACAAGGATTTGACCCTTCGAAACTGGGGAGATTTTTTTGTCGTGAGTTCCAGTATAGCGCCTGGTCAAAGCGTATATGTATCCTGTTGGCATAGATAGGGGACTAACACCAAGCAGCTGATTCGCAACAAGTGCCGGGTAGACTCGTCTGACGATAGGCATAAGAATTGGTGTAAACTGTGCAATATCGCCACTTACAACATCCTCGTTAAGACCCTGCATTTTACCCTTAGCGGCAAGAGCAGTGTTTTCCAATAAAATCCTCATATTTAGGGTAGTTAGGCTGTCTTTGATTGGAGCATATTTTTTATCGTTTAATGTCTGCTCTACTTTTTCATTTAGAGTTAATGTAGCCATTTTTGAATTCCTTTGACTTATTTTTAAAATATTTATATAAAAGAAATCTTAAATTTCCTTATACTGTATTATTTATTAAAATGAATTCAAAAATACATAATTTTTAATAATTTTTCTAAAAATAAGTAATTTTTAAGTATGTTTTATTGGTTATTAAGATTTAAATCCTTAAATATAAAATCTAATTCTTTAAATGTTTTGGAATCAAACACTTCTATATAGTTTAAATTGGCATCTTTTGCTATTTTTCTCTTGAGAGGATCTCGCACAGTCCAAACATTTATGGCATTATTATAGAACTTCGTATTTTTTGATTTCCATAATTCGACAGTTTTAATATGCTCTGGATTTTCTGGACTATATGGTTCTTTTCCGTGCGTCCAAGATCCCTGAAGTTCTATATATAAATCTAAAGATTTCACATAGAAATCACAATTATATGGGTATAAATCACTTCTGTATTGATACTCAATATCAGAAACTCCGAATCTTTGTTGAAGTAATTTTAAAAGTTTTAATTCTGGTTTTGATTCATTAAAAGTATGATTTTGTTTTTTAGTATTATAACTTTTTTCTAAAATTTTTGGCAATTCTTTTTTATATGTTTCGGATTGTAAATAATGTTTAGCTCCATATTTTTTAAGATTTGTTTCTTTTGCTTTTTGTTTATTATTTTCAGATTGAAAAGAATATTCAACTACATATTTTTCAATGCACGTTTGTTTTGAGTTTTATTTTATTAAATCAGATTGAAACGCATATTTTACACCATATAAATCCAAATTAGTTTGTTTTATTTTTTCCTTAATAATATCAGATTGTGAAGCATATTCAACACCATATTTTTTTAAATTAGTTTTCTTTGATTTTTCTTTTATAATATCGGATTGTAGAACATATTCATATCCGTATTTTTCTAAATTTGTTTTCTTTGATTTTTCCTTAATTAAATCAGATTGTAAAACACATTCGACTCCATATTTTTCAAGATTTGATTGTTTTAATTTTTCTTTAATTAAATTAGACTGCATTGGATTTTCAACACCATAATTTTCAATACAGGTCTGTTTAGCTTTCTCCATTATTAAATTAGATTGAAAAGTATATTTACATCCATATTTTTTAAGATTTGTTTTCTTTGCTAAATCAAAATTATTATAATTTGCATCACCATATTTTTCAAACTTTGTTTTCTTACATTTTTCAATATTATTATAATTAGCATCACCATATCTTTTTAATTTCGTATTTGCTACTTTTTCAATGGAGCCTTCAATTGCCATTGGATTTTCAACGCCATATAAATCTAATAACGTTTGTCTTTTTTTAGCTTCTAGTGCTTGCATCATTTCTGGATGCTTATGTTCATATTCTTGTCTACATTTTTTACAACAATACTTATTATATTTTGAAAAACTTATGTATTTCACTTGCTTTCCACAATTAAGGCAAGTGCCTATTTTGGAATCAAAGTGATAATTCATAAGATATTCAAGTTTTGAAATTTCTGGATGATGTGATTTTAAATGATCCGATAATTGTTTTGATTTTTTAAAAAATTGATTACATATTCCACATTTTATCATTTTGCTAACTTTTAAATAAAAATTCAATTTCACTAAAAAATTCGGAATCAAATACTTCTATGAGTTTAACTCCGTTTTCCTTAGCCATTTTTCGTTTTTCAACATCTGCACGAGTCCACACATCTATCGCGTTGCGATAAAATCGTGATGTTTGCGCTTTTTCTTGCCATTCTTGTAATTTTTTAATATGATCCTGATTTTTAGAATCATAAGGAGCTTTCCCGTGTGTCCAGGATCCTTGTAATTCTATATATAAGTCTAAAGACTTAATATAGAAATCACAATTATATGGATATTTGGGACTTCTATATTGATATTCAATATCCGACATACCAAATTTATTTTGTAGGATTTTTAAAAGTTTTGTTTCGGGTTTAGAAGTATGAAAGGAATTATTTCTTTTATGAGTTTCATATACTTTTTTCTTGACAGCTTCGGAAGCTAAAATTTGCTTTAAAGTTGCTTTTCCACTTGGTGTTTGAAGTGCTGAATTAGCGCCATATTTTTCGTTATTTGTTTTAATAATTTTTTCAATTATTTCTGGGCTTTTTGAAGCATTATCAACACCATATTTTTTAAGATTTGTTTGTCTCAATTTTTCTTTAATTGATTCACATTGATTTGGATTTTCAACACCATATAAATCCAAACAAGTTTGCTTATATTTTTCTAAATTATTATATTTAGAATCTCCATATTTTTCGAATTTTGTTTTTCTTATTTTTTCGATATTATTAAAAGTTGGAGAACCATATTTTTTTAGTTTAGTTTCTTTTACTTTTTCAATATTAACATAATTTTCATCACCGTGCTTTTCAAGCTTTGTTTTCTTTATTTGTAAGATATAATTATCAATTGATCCATATTTTGAAATTATTTTATTTTTGACAATTTTTGAGCTTTCTTTTTTATATAAATCTGATTTAAAGAAAGCAACGGAGCATTTTGATGAGCAAAATTTTTTAAATTTTCTAAT
>CAUTVF010000048.1:0-7486 GCA_963541805.1 uncultured Alphaproteobacteria bacterium | reverse complement strand
CCCCCACGGCTTGTCAAGCTTTTTCTACAAATTTTGTGATTTTGCTTTTTGGAAAATTTCAGAAAGAAGATTTAAGTAAGTTATTTAAATTAAAATATTAATAATCATAGTGATATGAAAGAAATATTAGATTTTAATGAAAATTAAAATTTAATTTTGTCTGTGGATTTGAATCACAAGTTCTTTTAGTTTGTTTTTTTGATTTACTGTTACTTCAGATAATCTATTTTTGTATAAATCATTTAATGTACTAATATATTTTATACATGCATTTTGAATTATTGGATAATTCATGGCATTTATATTTTTGCTATTTGTACATTGTTGTAATAGGGCTTTTGTTTCATTTTCACATTTAATTATATCTAATTTTGTAATGGGTATGTTTGTTAAATATTTGTCCAGATATTGTGATAAAATTTTGTCGTCATTTATCCCAATTTGTTTTAGTAATCCTTGAGTAATATCATTTTTGTTTAGGCTGTTGTCTTTTAATTTTTTTATAATTGTATTATAATAATTTATGCTTAAATCTGTTTTGATTTGTGCAATTGGTGAAATATCAGAATTCGTTTTAAAATTAAAGTTTAATATTTTCTTTTTTGGTAAACTATCAGTTGATATTCCGTAATAACGCATCAAATATATTTCTTGAATACTTGGTATATTTTGTCTGTTAATTATTCCTCCATCGGTATTAAGTATACAATAAATCTGATCCGTTTGTTTGAATTTAATATCATTTATTAAATATGCACATGATCCAGTCATAAGTTTGTTAATGTTTTTATTAATACAATCAATTATATTTCCATTATTCCCGTTGCCAGATAAAGCATTAAATTTGCTAATTATATTTTGTTGGGTAACTCCATTTGATGACAAATTACCTCGCAGCCATGAACTTGGAATCCTGGAAATTGAATAGATGTTATTTATTTTTAAACAAAAAATAATAATACTACAAATTATAACCTGCATTGTCGTGAAATTTATATTTCTTTTATTAAACTTCATTATTTTTTATAATTGATGGTTGATGATATTACTACTATTTGTTTAAAATACTTGATTTTTGGTAATCATTTTCTGCTTCTTAATTTTATCATATGTATGGATAAAAATAAATTAATCATTCACATGATGTATGATCATACGATGATAATAAATTAATTTTGTGTAAACATATTAATAAAAATTTGTATTCTTTACTTGGCGTTTTAGAAAAAGAGAAAACAATAGTTATCCATTTGCTCAGGTATTTTGTAGCAGTAGAGTTTATTTTTACTGATCATGTAAAAGTGCATAGAACAGAGTTGTAAGTTTATTTTAATTATTATGACTTGAAAAAATGTGTATAAAATATTAAACTCCTGGAGTTTTTGTAATTCATTGGATTTTGTTATATGCATAAATATATTACTACTAATTTGATTGCTTTTGATTTTGATGGGGTTATTCATAATAATTGTTATTATGGATGTGATACCCAAATTATGGATTCAGATAGTGATTTTGGTAGTGTAATGGATGGATCATTAGAATGTATACATTATTTACAAAATTTGGGATTCCCTGTTGTAATTATGAGTGCAAGAAAAAAACGAAGTATCAAAAAGTGGTTATCTGAAAGGGCAGAGTCAAAACATTTAGGTTTAAAATTTAAATGTCTTCCATTTTGGGTACGTAGATATGACGATTGTAAAGTCGTTGGAATTACAAATACAAAAGTGATTGCAAAGATGTATATTGATGACAGAACGCTACAATTTGATGGTAAGTTTACGGATGAATTTATAAAAGAGATTTTGGCATTTCAACCGTGGCATAAAAAGTAAACTAATTCAACAGTTCTTCTATTTCTTCTAACTCAGTTACAATTTGATTAAGTTTTTCCTCTAACGAGTATTTTTTCTTTATTTCTTTTAATAGTTCTGTTGCAATATCAGTGTTGTTGTTTGCAATATTATCTTCAGTTTGAGGATGTTCAATTAAATTTTTGTAATCTGATTTTGTAATTGTTTTCGAAGGAGCCTTTTTATTCAATGCTTTTATCGCTCCATCGATTGTGTATCCATCTTTATATAATAAATCCCTAATTTTTTCAATTAAGTGAATATCGTTTATTTTATAATATCGTGTCCCAGAATTTTTTTGTGTTGGACGTAATTTAGTAAATTTTTTCTCCCAAAATCTTAGGGTATAGGGTTCTATTTCTAATCGCTCAGAAACTTCACTTATCGTCCAAAAAATCTTATCTTGTTCGGTAGATAAAATATGAAAATCTGGATAGTTCTTTAATTTTGTCATTGGAATTTATTTAATACTCTTATTCAGTAAATTGGAAACACTTGCAATGTTGTCAATATCCATCATTCCGATTGAATTATAACCACAATCTACGTGATGAACTTCTCCTGTTACTCCGCTTGACAGATCAGATAATAAGTAAAGCCCCGATTTACCGAGATCTTCCAAGGTAACATTCCTATTTAATGGGGAATTTAATTCACTCCACTTTTCCATGAAACTAAAACCTCCAATTCCTGAGGCAGCAAGTGTTTTAATTGGACCGGCAGATAAAGAATTAACTCGAATTTTTTTCTTTCCCAGATCATGAGCCAAGTATTTAACTGAACAATCAAGAGCGGCTTTTGCAATTCCCATTATATTATAATTTGGTATAAACTTTTCTCCACCAAAATATGACAATGTCAAACATGCGGAATTTTCATTCATTATTTTGCTGCTTCGTTTACATAAGTCAGTAAATGAAAAACACGAAATATCCAGTGTGTTTTTAAAATTTTCTCTTGTTGTATCTATGTATTGTCCCCTTAATTCATCCTTATTAGAAAAGGCAACAGAGTGAAGCATAAAATCAATTTTTCCCCATCGTTTTTCTATTTCTTTAAAAAATTCGTCAAGAGATTCAGAGTCTTGGACATTTCCCGGTAACATAATATCTGATCCAAATTCCTCGCAAATACTTTTTACGCGTTTTTCCATAATTGGTAAATAACTAAAAGCAAGCTCTGCACCCTCATTGTGTAATGCCCTTGATATTGCATATGCTATTCCACTAGTATTTGATAATCCGAATACAATTCCTTTTTTACCATTCATTAATTTTGTCATTTGATACCTTTTACATTTATAAATTTGTCATCATTTTATTATTAACATTGGTATTTCTCAAGGTTTATTTGTATTTTATCAATATATTGCGAAATATAAAAAACTTGCATATTTTTTTTATTTAATGTAATAATTTAGCTCGCTTTTCAGTATAAGTGTTATTATTTTCATGAATAAATTGAGTGAACAAAGGATTATAAAATGAGTTTATTTAAACGAGAACATTGCAGTAAAGAAGAAACTGTAATTGACATGTTGGCATCTGCTTTGGATCGTCATAATTTATCTGAAATTGAATATGGGCGTTACGGTATAAAATTGCGTCTTGCAAAATATGGGGTTTCTGCTCCTGTGCATAATAATCAAATTTCAAATGTTCCTGCTGAACTTTCAAATGAAAGTAATTTATCTGATAAAAAATTAGATGGGGCAAAGCTATCTTATGATGAAACAAGTACAGTTAAATCTCCAATGGTTGGGGTTGTTTATTTGTCATCTAATCCATCACAACCTCCTTATGTAAAAAAAGGAGATGAAGTTAAGATTGGCGATACGTTATGCTTAATTGAGGCGATGAAAACATTTAATCCTGTCAAAGCTGACAAAACAGGTATAGTTAAAGAGATCCTTGTAAAAGAGTCTCAAAGTGTTGAGTATGGCGAGCCTTTGTTTGTTATAGAATAATTATGGGAAATTCTGATGACAAAATTTAAAAAAGTTTTAATTGCAAATCGTGGAGAGATTGCAGTACGCATTATTCGTGCATGCCAGGAATTGGATATTAAAACGGTTGCAGTACATTCTACAGAAGATAGCCAGGCAATGTTTGTGAAATTAGCAGATGAATCCGTTTGTATTGGGCCTGCTCCAGCGACAGGATCTTATTTGGATAAGTCGGCAATTTTATCTGCTGCAGTTATAACTGGTGCGGATGCAATACATCCAGGATATGGTTTTTTATCCGAAAAGGCAGATTTTGTTGAAATGCTTGAAGATCATGGTATTACCTTTATCGGGCCAACATCAAAATTAATTTCTAAGATGGGAGATAAAGTAGAAGCAAAAAGAACTGCTGAGAGTTGTGGTTTGCCTGTTGTTCCTGGTTCTGATGGGGACTGTCCAAATTTAAATGAAGCAATTAAGGTATCAAAAAAAATTGGTTATCCTGTAATTTTAAAGGCACGGTCAGGTGGTGGTGGCAAAGGTATACATGTTGTTAATAATGAGAGTGAGCTGAAATATAAATTTCCAATAGCAAAAGCAGAAGCAAAGGCGTCTTTTGATGATGATGCAGTCTATATAGAAAAGTTTTTGACACATCCAAAGCATATTGAAATTCAAGTATTGGCAGATAATTTTGGAAATGTTGTAACGTTGGGAGAACGTGATTGTTCATTGCAACGTAAACATCAAAAGGTAATGGAAGAAGCTCCATCAATTTGTATTACGGAAGAAGTAAGGGATGATATTTGCAAGAAAATAAGGAATGCGGTTAAGAGTATTGGCTATACGAATGCAGGAACTATTGAATTTATGTATCAAGATGACCGGTTTTATTTTATGGAGATGAATACAAGATTACAGGTTGAGCATCCGATTACAGAAATGATTTCTGGAGTGGATATTGTCCGAGAGCAAATTATGATAGCTATGGGAGAAAGACTATCAATTTCTCAAAGTGATATAAAATTAAAAGGGCATGCGATTGAATTTCGAATTAATGCGGAAGATCCTGATACTTTTGTTCCTTGGCCTGGTGTAATTACCAGTTTTCATACTCCTGGTGGTTTAGGTGTTAGGATTGATTCTGGGGTATATGAAGGTTATAAAATTCCATCGTGTTATGATTCATTACTTGCAAAGCTTATTATTTATGCGGATACCCGTGATATGTGTCTTGCTAGAGCAAAACACGCTTTAAATGAGTTTGTGATTGAAGGGGTAAGGACAAATATACCGCTGCATAAGGAATTGATTTGTCAAAAAGATGTAGTAAATGGTGCAAAATTTGATAACAATTGGTTGGAACATTGGATTGACAAAAAGAGTTCAGATCTTGAAAAGGAAAAAGTAAAGCAGAAAAAAAAGAAAGAAATAGAGGCAAAAGAAGAAAAACGCAAGGCAAAGTCTGATTTAAAAAAATTAACAAGTGCTGGTGTCACAAAGATAAAAAAGAATAAATAAAAACCTCTTTCGAGGTTTTTGTTGTAGGAATGTCGTACACCGGATTCTGTTTTTCAAGGGTTATTTATCTTAAACAGATATTACTATATATTTTATGCGATCTACCTTGTCCAGTTAAAAGGTAAACATTTGGACATATTTGATCTTGCACCTAGTAGAGTTTACCTCGTTTCACTTCGAATTATCGACTCGTCTCTGTGGCACTTGTCCTGTTTATATTTATCCTCATTTGCCAATATAAACGATGGGCGTTACCCATTACTATTCCTTTTTGGTGTCCGGACTTTCCTATGCCAATCATCTAATAGAATTGACATCAACCCTGACATCCCTGCCTGCATTCTATCAGTATTTATTTGAAAATCAAGCATCGTTGTGTTACGATCTTGCAGTCTGTATGGTATCAATATGAGAAGTAAGTTTATATTATTTTTTATTTGTTATTTTTTATTGTTGGCTTCTCCTTTTGCGAGTATGGGAAGATTTGGAGGATGGAGTAATTTTTATAAACCGAATGGCCCATCATCAGAGCAAGTAAAGAATGCAACTTTTGATGAAGTTCCTGAAAATCTATCTGTGGAAGCAAAACCTCGTGGGGCTTTATCAGAGCAATCATCAAAGTATTCTGGTATTTTGTATACATCTGAAGATAAATATAAATTACCACCAGTGAATTTTAAAAAGGTTTATTCTGATGTCAAAGATGCTAAACAAGAGATAAAAGTTAAACCTGTAATTCCGATAAATGGTTTAAATATTATTGAGACCGGTACATACATTGCAAATTAAAGTTTGAAAGGATTTTTATTGTGAACAATTCTACGAGTTTTTCATTGATATACTTATTTACAGATTCTGATTTATTAACAAGGTTGATGTCTTTTGCTTTATTGTTTGCGTCAATTTGGTCTTGGGCGATAATTTTTGCAAAGGTTGCAATTTTAAGACGAATTTATAACTCAACAAAGATATTTGAAGAAAAATTTTGGTCTGGTGGAGCATTAGATGAATTGTATACAGAATTCAAAGATTCAGAAAAGAATCCAATGGCTGATGTTTTTGTTGCAGCAATGAAAGAATGGAAAAAAAGCTCAAAAATTATTGTTGATGAGGAAAAGCGTAACACGAAAACTGTAGATAGTAATAAATCAATTTCAAAAATTGCAAATCTTCAATACAGGATGGAGCGTGTTATGCACGTTAATTTAGAGCGCAGTATAAACATGTTGGAAAAAAATATAGGGTTCCTTGGTACTTTGGGAAGTGTTGCTCCTTTTGTTGGTTTATTTGGAACTGTTTGGGGAATTATGTCTTCTTTTGCTTCTATTGGATCAAATAATACTGCTTCGCTTTCTGTTATTGCTCCAGGTGTTGCAATTGCTTTATCTACAACTGCTTTGGGTTTAATTGTTGCGATACCTGCCGTTATTGCTTACAGCCGTATATCTTCAGATATAAACGATTATGCTCTACGTGTTGAAAATTTTGCTGGAGAATTTGCAACAATCATATCGCGCCAAGTTGACGAAACAACAAAATAGGACAGAACCTTGTTTAAGAGATATTATAGAAGAAATCAATCACTATCAATTAAGAGTGAGATTAACATTACCCCATTAATTGATGTTATGACTGTATTAATGGCAGTCTTTATGATCACTGCGCCACTCCTAACATCTGGGATAAATGTAGATCTTCCAAGTGGAGGAAAATCCACATTATCTGGAAATACGACATCAGTTGATATCTCAATATCTAAAAATGGACACATGTTTCTGGGGAAAAATAAAATATCATCTTTTAAGAGATTAATTTCTAAAATCAATGCGATGAAAAAAGAGAATCCTAATATTTCAATAGTTATCAGTGGTGATAAAAAAGTAAATTATGGTCGTGTTGTTGAAGTAATGGGAAAATTAAAGGATGCAGGATATCAAAAAATTGGATTAAAAACCATTATCGATAATAATTAGTTTATGAAAAATAATGATAAATTCTTTAAAAAAGCTGCTCAAAAAATAAATCGGAAGATAGAAAATAAATCCGGTATACGTTTTTCGTTTAATTCTTTTAAATTACATTTAAGTATTTATTTGTATCAACTGTACTATAAATTGCTGCATTTATTTTTAAATAAGGATTTTCATGATGGTTTTGTTATATC
>CAUTVF010000047.1:0-7645 GCA_963541805.1 uncultured Alphaproteobacteria bacterium | reverse complement strand
TAAAATACATTTTAATATTAATTTTTATCTGATATAATCCAACTTTCTTTTTTTAAAGAGGGTACTATGAATATAGCGTTTGATATTGATGGAGTTTTAACAGATCTGCAAAGATTTATGTTTGATTATGGTTACCAATTTTTTAAAACCAATATTAAAAATCCAAGTTCGTATTATACAAGTGAGATGTTTGGATTCCCAAAAGAACGTGATGATGATTTTTGGTGTCAGTTTGGTAAATTTTACTTTACTAAATATCCTGTTCGTGATGGGGTGATTGAAACTATAAATAAATTAAAATCCGATGGACACAGTATATATTTTATAACACATAGAAATGAAAAAGCAGCATTTTATTGTTCTGTTAGTATGGATGAATATAAAGAAATTGTTAAAACTTGGTTTAAATCTGTTGGTATAGATCCCATTAATATTATTCACTGTGATGGAAGTAAATTACCAAAATGTTTAGAAAATGATATTAAAATTATCATAGAAGACAAAGCAGAAAATGTTTTGGAACTTTCAGAACATATCAAAGTTATTTGTTTTGATGCATATTATAATCATAATATTTCTGGTAACAATATTTTACGCTGTTATAGCATGTTTGAAGTGTGCGATATAATAAATAAAATGTTTTAACTATTAGTTTGTTGTAACATTTTTATGATTTCCTTATCTGTTGGAATTTTGCTATTTTCATAAACTATTGTTCCATCGATAATAATTGCTGGAGTATAGAGAATCTGATAATCCACAATATACTTTAAATCATTAAGCCATACTATATTTGCATCAATATTCAACTCAGTTACTTTTTTCTGTAACAACTCTGCTGTTTCCTTGCAGCACGTACATGCTCCAATAATTTGAATTTCTTTCAATTCTTCACCTTACTGTATAAAGTTTAATAGATATCCCGTAAACATAAATGAAATTAACAAATACCCTATAAACATAAATAATAATTTTGTACTGAATATTTTTTTAAGCATTATTAATTCAGGTATTGCAATAACTGTTGTTGACATTAAAAATGCCATAGCTGTACCAATCGCGACATTTTGTTCAAGCAAACTTTTAACAAGTGGAATTAAACTGGCATGATGTGCGTTAAATATTGCCCCGATTAATGTGACAATTGGAACTTCTAACCAATTATTTCCATTCATATAAGAAATTATAAAATCATGTATAGGTGTATGTTGTATAACAGCTTCTATAATTAACGCTATGATTATATATGGTAAAATACTTTTTATTGTTTGTATTGAAAAATTATGAGCATCTTTAATTAAATTTAAATAATTTTTATCTAGGTTTTGTGGTTTGTGAGAAGCTATTTTTTGTTCTGGAATTTCAAATATTATTTCTTTATCTAAATGTAATTTATCTGACAAATAACCTGCCACTATTGAAATAGTTAAACCACTTAGCATATAAAATGCAAGTATCTCCCAACCATTCGGTTTTATTGTGGGAAGAAGAACAACAGCAACTTCACTTAATAAAGGGGAACTTATTAAAAAAGAAAGAGAAAATCCAATTGAAATTTTGGCTGCAATTAACCCAATAAATATTGGAATTGACGAACATAAACAAAATGGAGTGAATAGTCCAATCATGGTAGCAATAAAATAGCCAATCCATTTATTTTTCTTTTCAATCAGTTGTTTTATTTTTGTTGTGGATAATTTGTTTTTACACAATGCAACAATAAAAGTTGCAAAATATATTAACAGAAATATTTCAATAAATTCTTCTGAAAAATGAATTAATATTTCTTTCATGTATTTTATGAATTAAATTTTGGCAATATTCAATTGGCGATCCTAACGGGATTTGAACCCGTGTTGCGACCTTGAGAGGGTCGCGTCCTAACCACTAGACGATAGGATCATTAAAACAAGTCTGGATGAAGATTCTATACTATATTGGAAAAAACACAATTCAAAAATTATGAAAAAAATTGGCAATTTTACTAACCACTTTAAGCTCTACCATAGAGCAATCCTAAAAATGAATCTAACCGATAAGTTGATGCTTATAAACATAAACAAATTGTTATATTTGTCAGGTATTATCCTTTAAATATTCCAGATTTCTTGTAAATATAGTATATCATACTGCTTGCAAAGCTTTGTTTTTCTGTGATATAATAAGATACTTATTACGTATACCAGTAAAGGGATGGCTATGAACATGAATGATGATAATTTTTTTGATGATATGCAGGATGAAGTTCAAGAAAATGATATTGGGGGATCTAGGTCATATCAAGATGATAAGAATAAAAAAACAAAACTTGTACTAACTGTTATTGTAAGTTTTGCAATCGGATTATTGTTGTTGGGAATTTTGTTATTTTTCCTATCTGGAGATAAAGATGATGATATGGTTGCGATAAATTCTTTGCAACCTAGTATGCAGCAATCCCAGGTTGATAGGAATCCAGATATGGATAAAGGTATTGTTAAAATAAACGATAATTCTGCAACGCCATCGACACTTGTTGCGCAATCTCAGGTGATAACTCAAAATAGTGGTGTGGAGGAAAAACCGTTAATTAAAAAAACTGCGAAGCGTGTTGCTATTGCAAGTTTTGCAAAAAAGAAAAAAACTGTAAAGGTTAACAAAAAACCGGTATTGGAATCAAAACCCATTTTAAAAGGAGCATGGAAAGTTCAGTTGATGTCGGCACAAGATAGGGATAATAACCCAGTAGAATTGAAGAACCGTATGGATGATGTGTGGAAGCAACTTGTCTCTGAAAATTCTATTTTAAAAGGGCATCTTCATGATATCGAGCAAACAAATATAAAAGGTGTTACGTGGTATCGTTTGCGTGTTATTGGATTGAAGAATAGTGCTGAGGCAGGAAGTTTGTGTTCTGACTTGAAAAAAAATAATGTTGCATGTGTCATTGTTAAATAGTTGAGGTCTGCAATGCTTGGAATTGGGTTTTGGGAGTGGGTTGTTATATTTTCTATT
The DNA here is from genome assembly GCA_963541805.1 of uncultured Alphaproteobacteria bacterium. GTDB lineage: Bacteria > Pseudomonadota > Alphaproteobacteria > Rs-D84 > CASDRH01 > CAUTVF01. The sequence continues at coordinate 4,651 of CAUTVF010000047.1, read as the reverse complement.
CTTATGTTATTATTTGGGCATGGCAGAATTGCAAGTCTTGCTGAAGAGTTTGGGAAAAGTATCAAGGCATTTAAAAAAGGTATGCAATCATTTGAAGAGAATGCCAATAATGCGAGTAAAGTGAAAATAAAAACAACATCGTCTTCTGATAAGCGCAAAATACTAAAAAACAAATCGGTAAAACAAAAGAAAAAATAAAATTTGTTGTTTTATAATCTGGTTTTTTTATTTAGTTTTTCTAAATTGCCTTGGAACATATAAAAATGTCTGATGGAAAAAGTTTTTTGAATCAAACTACTTTATTACGGTATGTTATTGGTGCTCTGAGTTTAGTTTTTTTCTTTTATATTTTATATTGCTTTACCTTTTCAAAAGGTGATTCGTATTTTGTGAATTTTTCTTTTATAAAATATTTTTTTGGGGTTAATGTTATTTATTTAACAGTTTTAATATTTTCAATTTCTTTATTAATACTTGGGTGGAAATTAAAGTATCAATGTTATTTGATTATTTGTTCTGCTTTGATGACATTTTCATTATTAAATATTTTTGGTGGAGTATTGTCATCAATAATAGGAAACAAATTTTTGATCAGTGGGATTTTTGGATTTGCATTTGATAATTACATATCTAAATTCATCAGTGTGTCGAATTCATTATTTGTGTTATTTAAAATATTGTTCTTATCTTTATTGTTTCCAATCATTTTGTTTTTTATGTTAATATCGCTAAATTTAAACTGGGAAAATGTGTTAATATTTTTTCAAGTGATCCACAGATTATTTCATAGTATTTATAATGTATTTTCTTATTATAGCGCAGATCAAAAAAGTTATATTGTAAAATCACCAAATAAGAAAATTATAAAATCTATAAATAAAAAACAAAGTTTAATTGGTGGTAATGCGCGTTCAGATTCAAAATTTCAATTTAAACTTCCTCCAATTAGTTTATTATATAACGCTCCAATCAGTAATAATTTTATTTCTAAAAGTGAAATGGAAAAAAACGCAAAAAGTTTAGAAATAATATTATCAGATTATAAAGTATCAGGGCGTGTTACGAACTATGTTCCTGGTCCTGTTGTGACTTTATATGAATTTGAGCCAAATGCAGGGATTAAAACATCCTCTGTAGTTAATTTAGAAGCTGACATATCACGGAATATGAGTTCGATGTCGTCGGTTCGGATTGCCGTAGTTCGTGGAAAAAATGCAATTGGCATTGAGCTACCTAATTTAAATCGAAAGACTGTTTATATACGTCATCAGTTAATGGCAGATAATTTTATTGATTCGTCTTTTGCTCTTCCAATTAGTTTGGGGCAAGACAGTGCCGGCCGACCTGTTTGTGTTGATTTGGCAAAGATGCCACATCTGCTGGTTGCTGGTACTACAGGGTCTGGAAAATCTGTTGGAATTAACGCATTTATTTTATCCTTACTTTACAAATTTACGCCATATGAATGTAGATTTATAATGATCGATCCAAAGCAGCTGGAGTTATCAACATATAATGGTATACCTCATTTATTAACTCCTGTTCTTGTTAAACCTGAATTGGCAGTTGGGGCATTGAAATGGATTGCTCATGAAATGGATGTAAGATATTCAAAATTAACTGATTTAGGTGCTAAAAATATTATCAGCTTTAATGAAAAAATTAGATTCGCAAAGAAAAATAATAAGAAATTTACTAAGATGGTTAAAGGAGACAATGGTGTACTTAAAAAGCAAGTATTGGATTATGATGAGCTGCCATATATAGTTGTTATAATTGATGAAGTGTCTGATTTAATGTTGACGGCAGGTAAAGATGTTGAAGCGGTTATTTTACGTCTGGCACAATTAGGACGTGCATCTGGTGTACACTTGATTCTTGCAACTCAACGTCCATCTGTTAATGTTATTACTGGGATTATTAAGGCAAACATTCCGACAAGAATCAGTTTTAAATTACCAACGGTTACCGACAGTAAAACAATTTTAGATTCAAAAGGAGCTGAGCAATTATTGGGTAATGGGGATATGTTATATATGGCAGAAGGTCGCAATTTGTTGCGAGTACATGGGAGTTTTGTTTCAGAATCAGATGTTGAAAATGTTGCAAAGTTTTGGAGAAGTCAAAACCTACCTGAATTTGACAATACGATGATCAGTGAAGATGCTTTAATATCTTTCTCAAAGGATGAAAAAAATACTTTTATGGATAAAAAGATGTTTTCCTCTGGGAAAGGTGGATCAATAAGTGATGAAGAATTATATAAACAGGCAATTGAATTGGTGTTGAATACAGGGCGTACATCATCCAGTTTTGTTCAACGTCATTTTAGTATTGGTTTTAATAAAGCTGCAAATATTATTGAGCGGATGGAGCGTGATGGTATACTTTCTCCACCTGATCATACAAAACAACGTAAAATTATAAAAAAGGTTTTAGATGATTAATATTTTATATACTGTTTTTTTGTTATTTATATTTTATGGATGTTCTAGGATATCCGATAACGTAAATTCACATGATAACTCTAAAAAGACAAATATTTCCATAGAACAGAATAATAAAAATGCTACAGATACTGATTTAATGGCAGACAAATTTCAAAGTTATATTTCCAATATGGGTAATGTTAGAGGAAAGTTTATACAAAAATCATCAAATGGTGAAGAACAAAGAGGAGATTTTTATATTTCTATTCCCGGCAAGATGAGAATTAATTATAAAAATGATATAAGCATTTTGGCAGATGGACATGACTTTATTTATTATGATGCATCCAATGATCAAATAACTGTATTAGATTTGAAATCTTCTCCTGCTGGAGTATTATTATCAAATAGTAGTTTGGATAGTATTGGGGCAAAAATTACAAATATTGTAAGAAAAAATAGTATTACATACCTATATATTATAATCAAAAATAATTTATTTAATAGTCAATTTGTTTTTAAGATAACAGAAGAACCGTTTGAATTGATTGGATGGATTGTACAAGATATGCAAGGTATTACAACAGATTTTTCAATAGTAGAACTAGATCGTGTGGAAAATAGTTTTGATGAAAATTTATTTATATTAAAACGTAAAAAATCATATGCTCCAGGAAATATTAGATCAGATGATTATTAACAAGACAAATATTAACACACTGGAACAATTGGGAAATGTTGCAAACATTGTTGCAAATAATATCACTTTGCCAAGTGTTGTTTTATTAACAGGTACATTGGGATCAGGTAAGACAACATTTGCAAAATTTTTGATTAGTACTATATCAGGGTGCAACATCGATATAATTTCACCAACTTTTAATATTTTGCAGATTTATGAAGAGAATAATATTCTAATTTATCATTACGATTTTTATCGATTAAAAAGTGAAATGGAACTTGTAAATCTTGATCTGGATTATGCTTTAATGCATGCAATAACAATTATAGAATGGCCAGATATTGCTAAAAACTTTATTAATAGCTATCTTCCAAAAGAAAAACAAACACATCTAAAATTATTTACTGAAGATAACAAAAGATTTATCCAACAAATAACTTGAAATATACCTTAAAAATCGCACTATGTTGAAATAGTATAAAGTATCGTTACGAAATATTCGTTTTCCACAATCCATGTAATGTGCAATATTCATATACTGCAATTGGTTTATCATCCTTTATATGAAAAGTAACAATTGGATTGTTTCCAGGATTTAGATATTTTATTTGTCCTGAATTTTCAGTTTCTAAATATATAAATGATATGTAATGATTACTATCCATTGGATGAGTAATGCTTCCAATAGAAACAGTTACAGAATCTGAATTAATGCTTACAACAGGTAAATGTTTTTCTTTACTTGCATCAACCGTATTTGGCAATAATTCAATAAATTGATTATCGTTACATAGTGTAGTTTCATCTTTATCTACACACCTATGAAAAACGATCCCAGATTTTTTACAAATGTAAAATTTAGTTTTCATATTAAACCTCTCCCTTATATTCTCTACCATATACCAAATCTATATCTTATAAATTATTTTCTTTTAAATATTTATCTAAATATGAATCCCAATCGTAAAGATCTTGTTCAATAAAAAAGTGATGTAAAAAGTCTATCATTATTTTATGTCTCTCTTCTGCTTCCCTTTTTCCAGAGTTTGTCAACATTAAATTTTTTAATTTTAGTGACTTTTCAAAAAAATGATTGATAAAATGGCCAGACTCTGGCTTATATTGTTTGTATTCTGTAGCTGTTAAATTAAGTCTCGGCCAATTATCTTTGTCAAAATATGACCCATTACACTTATTGATAGTATATAGCAACCCTCTAATAATCCCTATTGCTCCAATACCATCCAACATATCTGCATCTGACACAATTTTACCCTCTAAACTGTTTGGACGTATTCCTTTTAATAGCTTACTATATCCCATATTTTTGATTATATCACAAACGTCTTTTTGTATGTCTGGGTCAATACCACACTTACACATTATATTTTTTGTATTTACTAAATTTTCGGAATTTGCTTGCCCAAATAACTTATAATCATCACAATCGTGCAATAAGGCCGCCAGAGATATTATATTACTATCAGCTTTTTCATCTATATTTAATTTTAACGCTATATTATAAACTCTAAATGCATGC
>CAUTVF010000046.1:0-7655 GCA_963541805.1 uncultured Alphaproteobacteria bacterium | reverse complement strand
CATATTGTATTGTTGGAAAAGATGTAACATTAAAAAAGAATGTTGTTTTAAAGCCCCATGTTGTGGTGACTGGGAATACAATTATTGGTGAGGGTACTGAAATATATGAATTTGCCGTGATCGGTGAAATTTCAAATGATCTAAAGTATTATCGCAAAAAAGAATTTACAGATTTAAAAATTGGTAAAAATTGTATAATTAGAGAAGGTTGTACCATACATATGGGAACCCCAAAAAACCACTATGATAAAGGAGCTTTGGGACAAAAAGCACGGGTTGACGAAAAACAAACGGCAACCGGAACAGTGGTTGGTGATAATGTTGTGTTGTTACAATATGTTCATGTTGGACATGATTGTATTATTGGAAATAACGTCATCGCATCTGCGTATTGCAAATTTGCTGGTGAAGTGTATGTTCAAAATAATGCTATTGTAAGCGGCGATGTTTCGGTTGCACAATTTTGCACAATTGGAAAGTATTCATTTGTAACCGGCAATTCTGCAGTGCAATCTGACGTACCACCTTATTGTTTAGGGGAAGGATACAATCCATTCAGACTACGAGGATTGAATTTAGTAGGACTCAAAAGGAATGATGTTCCAGATGAAGAAGTAAAAATTTTAAAAATGTTTTATTCTGAATTATTTAAATCAAAAGAGGGTACATTTAAATCCAGATTAGAAATTGTTACAAAAAAATATGCGAAATATGCAAAACCGAATGAGATATTGGAATTTATAAAAAATGATTGTCGAAAATCTCTCACTATGGCAGATTAACTATTTTTAAATAGGCTTTTATTATACAGCAAAAGCAGGGTTTATCCTTGCTTTTTTTAATGATTATTTTATTATGCAAAATCAATAACGAAGGATTTTAAATGGAAGCAATATTAAATAATATTTTAGAGCTGGTTCTTAATACACTAAATATTAAATATGAGAAAAACACAAAATTGGTTCAAATATCGAACAGAAAAGATTTATGCGATTATCAAAGTAATATTGCATTCAGCATTGCAAAACAGATTGGGAATACTCCAAAAGATGTTGCCAAAACTATTTGTGATGAACTAACAAAAGACACTAGATTTTCAGATGTATCTGTTGCTGGGGCCGGATTTATTAACATAAAATTAAGCGAAAATTTCATTGCAGAATATGTGAATAATTTGTTTATTCATCCAGAATTGCGAATAAATAAAACGGAAAATCCAAAAACTGTAATTATAGATTTCGGAGGGTATAACATAGGTAAAGATTTACACATTGGACATATCAGGTCAACAATATTGGGGGAAACAGTTGCCAGAATTTATAGAGCAAAAGGAGATAAGGTTATATCGGATGTTCATCTTGGAGATTGGGGAAAACCAATGGGGCTAATCATAACAGAAATTCGTGAAAGAGGACTTGCAGAAAGTGGAGTAACTTTGGAAAACTTGTCCACAATCTACCCAGCAGCATCAGAAAAAGCAAAAAAGGATCCTGAATTTAATGAACGGGCTTTACAAGCAACAAATGATTTACAAAATGGGGACCCAGATGCAACCAGGATTTGGAGGCAATTTACAGATCTTTCAATTTCAAAAGCAAAAGAATTGGTTAATATTTTAAATGCTCATTTTGATGTTTGGTACGGAGAATCAACCGCAGATAAAGCGGCAAAGGAGATTGTTGCAAAATGGAAAAGTGATGGGACAGCGGTTTTAGATAATGGAGCATATATAATTACTTTATCTCCAGATGATGCAAATGGTAAAAAATTACCACCAGTAATAATTGAAAAAACAAATGGCGGATTGATGTATGCTTCAACAGATTTTGGGACGCTTATAAACAGAGTTGATACATGGAATCCTGATGAGATACTGTATTTTACAGACAATCGACAGATTATGTATTTTGATCAAATTTTTGCAGCGGCGTATAAAACAGGTATTGTTGATAAAAATAAAACTTTGTTAAAACATTTTCCATTTGGACCTATTTGTGGTAGTGATGGAAAACCTTTGAAAAGCAGAGATGGTGGAAGTGTCAAATTATCTGATGTAACAGATGAAGCAATTGAAAAAGGTATCAAAAAACTGGAAAACAAAAATTTCACAGATGAAGAAAAAAATAAGATTGGAAGTTCTGTTGGAATTGCATGTTTAAAATTTGCTGATTTGATGAATGATTTAACACAAAGTTACATTTTTAATTTAGATAAAGCTACAGCCTCAGAGGGTAAAACAGCAGCGTATATACTATATGCAATTGTCAGAATTAATTCTATCTTAAACAAATCAAGTAAAGAAAATTTGAAAAATAAAATAGCTATTGCAAAAACAGACACAGAAAAAAAACTACAGCTGCAACTGGCAAGAATATCTGATGTTATTGATCAAACATATTTAACAAAAAAACCTCATATACTATGTGAGTATTTGTTTGAGTTGGCGCAAATATTTAATACTTTTTATGCAAGTAATGAAATTTTAAATAAAAATGAAAACATAGCATTACTTACAAAAGAAATAATGGAATTAGTATGCAATTTGTTGGGGCTACCAATTGTGGAGAAAATGTAATGAAAAATAATATAATAGTAATCTTATCTGTGTTTATGATCTTCATTTTTGGATCATGTGCAAAATTAAAAGGTGATGCAAAAGAAATTGTATCGGGAAAGCTTCACAAATATACGACACAGGCAGTTTCAAAATTAATTAAAAATGGGATTGGGAATTATTTACCTCCAGAAGTTGCAAAACTCATTCCTCTACTTAAAAAGTTTGGTTTAAAATCAGATGTTGCAAGTTTAGATAAAACAATATCAAAATTAACAGTGAAACCGGTAAAAGTGGCAGAAAAAATTATACATCATGCAATTGATGAAATGACATTGATTGACGCGATAAAGTTATTAACAACTTCAAAATCAAAATCTCCAATGACAAAGTTTTTACAGAATAAAACCGAGAATATTGTAAATAATCAGATAAAATCAGAACTGGACAAGGTATTATCGGGAGATTCGACAATCAATACATTAAATAAATCAATTAAAATGTACTCCAAGTTAAATAAAAATGTAAAACAAAGTAATATGTCAGATTATGTATCTGGAATTGCAACAACAGAATTATTTAAATATATTTCTCAAGCAGAAAAATCTGATAAATAACGGAATACTTATGAAGAATCTTGTATTATTATTTTTGCTGTTTTTTTCCCAGTATTTTATGGCAAAAGCAGAAGACCTATTTACAGTCAATAATATAGAAGTTGAGGAAAAAAGTACTTCATCATCAGAGGCAAAACAAATTGCTACTGAGAGAGCAAAAAAAGATGCTTTTAAAACTGTACTAAATAAAATTATGATATCAACACAGGTAGATCATATTATCAATAATGTCTCAATGAATGAAATCAATAATTTTGTTTCCGAAGTTGAAATATCTAATGAACAGACATCATCAACAAAATACAAAGCAAATATGAACATATCTTTTGGAATGTCTTTAATCGGAGAATATTTGAAAGATAAAGAATACAAATTTATAACAGACACTCCTGCAAATACCCTGATGATTCCGGTTGCTATTGGAGATGATGAAAATATTTTAGTTAATCAAACTGAAAAGTTAATCAATACGATTAATGAATGCAAACAGTCATATGACAATATTATTCCGATAATGATACCAAATAATATTAAAAATTTTCTATCCAGCGCAGCTCAGCATGATATTGATACCATCAATAAAATAAGTGACCAATATAACACAACAAGCGCTATGGTTATTCGTATATTTGATTTCGGAAAACAAAAAGTTAAACTCGACTTCTTAAAAACAGACACAAATTCATCAAAAGATATTACATGGACATTCTCTGGAAGTAGTGACATATACAGCATACTTTCGAAATTAATTTTGCAGTTATCAAATGATATATACAAACAAGATATAATTGATGGCAAAGGGTACAAAGGTGAATTAATAGCGGTTTTTGCAATTAAATCAATATCAGATATCTTGAAAATTGAAGATGTGCTACTAAACACAAAATATATTAACTCAGTTTTTGTAAAAGCAGTATCACAGAACATGATTCAGGTATCTCTTAAAACGAAAACAAATAAGAGAACAATTATAAATTCTTTAAATACAAAAGGATTTGTTGTTGAAGACAAGAATAATTATATTCTTGTAAGATAATGAAATAATTATAAAACAAGAAATTTCTTTAGGTTAATTTTTATGAATCCATAAGTTAAGAAGCATTACCATAATGCCTGATTTCGTTTGTATTTATTCATTTTTCAACAACATTAATTGAATTTCAATATTGTTTGTAAATAAAACCGGATGAATAAACCCGGTTTTACTTTAATTCTTAATACCACATTCTTTCGTTACCCAATCTGGGACTTTATCATTCCATCTCCATGTGGTTTTACGATCATCGATGTAAATTTTTTCTCTTATAAAATTCCACGGCTTACCATTACAAATACCATCATGACCGGTATGAGGCACATAATTATCTACCGCTTTAGTTTTTTCATCTCTTGAACTGTAAGAATAGAAGACTTCTTCACTACCATCATTTTTATATAAATCTCGATGATTCCCTCTACTATCAACTGCACTAAATCCCTTATGAATACTCAGTCTTTTCGTAGATTTATCAGATCCATATTCTGTCGAATTATCAATTTCTACTCTTGATTCTAAATTTGGATCCGGCTTTAAATTAACATTACCATTCTTATCATATGCGGTCTTAGGATCAGTAACTTTTAATATTTTACCCTATTTACCTTTATCTTCAATGGTTACTCCATCGGGTAATAAACCCGGATGAACTATTTGTTCTTTTTGTTTAACCGGATCATAAACCCTAACATATCCATTAGGTACAGGATTATACGTTCCACCTTTACCAGGTGTTGCATTAACCGTCAAATAACGCCCACTAGAATTATTTTCTTCTCTTATTTCATATTCACCAGTTTTGCTATTCCCATATAATTCATTAAAGGTTTTATTATTCTCATATAACCTAACATATTTATCGCTTCCATCATCATTTAACCCAATCACCATTTTTCTGACAGTTCCATCTTTTTTATCAGTATAGGTTATAACTTTTTCTTTTTTGCCATATTTATTTGTAACTATTTCCTCTGTTTTATCTGAATTTGCTACTTTGCCATTAAATTCATCTATAACTTCATTATTCTTTGCATAGTACTGAGATGCAAAAGTGTTACCAAAATAATCATCTTTCATATTTTCTTTTGTTTTTTCAATATCACTATCAATTTTTGACAATATCATATTATTATCATTAATTTCTTCCTGAAGTTTATTTTTTTTATGTGTTACACCCCCCTGTACCAATTCCAGTCCCAACTGATACAGTTCCTGCAGCTACTGCCCCTGCAATTAATCCTTTTTTCTGCCCCGCAGTTAAATTTTTATTTAATGCTGCTGTCAATCCCATTGCTAAAGCTGACGCTCCAGATATTGCAGAAACAACAGACAATGCAACCTGCGCCTTCTTTTGTTGATTCTTTTTCTTTGTTAAAACATTGATATCTGATGTATAACTACTTTTTAATTTTTCTAATCTAGTTATATCTGAGGTTTTCGAAAATTGTGCTCTACCCCCCCCCAGGATAGACAAGTACGTAATTAAAACAAATACACTTGTTTTTACTCTAATCTTACCCATTATATATCTCCATTTAAAACAAAGTACCTTCCAGGGTATATCATAAACTACAATGATTTAAAACTAAATATAGCAAGCACTATATTTAATCTTGATTAAATAAAAATAATAACTATATAATTTTAAGTTTACGGTAACTGAAATAAGCAGGATATAATGACAAAAAAGATACAAAATAACATAACTGACAAGGCAGAGAAAATTAAAGAAGAAATAATTGTACCTGTTATAGCACTAAAAAACATCGTGCTTTTGGAAAAGTTTATAATTCCTTTGTTCATTGAAAATCCTAATTTCGTATCTGTAATTGATACAGTAATGAAAAATGATAGGAAAATATTTGTAGTTACGCAGAAAAATTTTAATTCAAAAGAAATATCCACAAATGATTTATTTAAAATAGGAGTGTATGTAAATATATTACAATATTTAAAATTGCCAGATGGAACTATTAAATTATTGGTCGAGGGTATCAGACGTGGAGAATTAAAGGAAATAACAGATACAAAGAAAGATGGTTTGTTTGCAAAAATAGTATTGCTTGATGATATAAATACAAAATTTTCAAAAAAGCAGCAAACTGAAATAGCAAATTTAAATCATGTTGTAATTGAAAAATTTAAAGAATATATGCAAATAAAATCTGATATTCCAGCCTCTATCTTGGAAACCTTGGAAGTAAATCAAGATTCGATATCGATAATATTTAATATGTTATTCCATATGGATATAAAAGTAGAAAATAAGCAAAAAATTTTAGAATTAAATAATATTAAATCTAGACTGCAATACATTTATGAACTATTAGAAAAGGAATTAGAGTTTTTTCAAATAGACAGTAAAATAAAAAATAGGGTAAAAAAACAAATTGATAAATCCCAGAGAGACTTTTATTTAAATGAACAAATAAAAGCAATTCAAAAAGAAATGGGTAGAGATGACGACGATGTTGAAGAAATAGAAAAAAAACTATCAGACAAGAAACCTCCAGAGTATGTACGTAAAAAAATAGAAGCTGAGATATCAAAATTAAAGAAAACACAAATGATATCTGCAGAAGCAGGAGTTATCAGAAATTATATAGATTGGTTATTAGATGTTCCATGGCACAAAAAAGAAGATATAAATCAGGATATAGCACATGCTGAAAAAATATTAAATGAAGAACATTATGCTTTAGATAAAGTGAAAGATAGGATTCTTGAATATCTTGCCGTTCATAAAAGATCTGGAAAAAACCAAGGATCGATACTGTGCTTAATTGGCCCTCCTGGTGTTGGAAAAACCTCACTTGGAAAAACAATTGCAAAAGCTTTGGGTCGTGATTTTGTCCGGGTATCTTTGGGAGGAGTTAAGGATGAAGCAGAAATTCGAGGACATCGCAGAACTTATATCGGATCTATGCCTGGATGTATAATACAATCAATAAAGAAAACTGAACATAACAATCCGGTGATGCTACTTGATGAAATTGATAAGATGGGAGCAGATTGGAAAGGCGATCCATCTTCAGCAATGTTAGAAGTATTGGATCCAGAACAAAATAAAACATTTAATGATCACTATCTTGATGTTGATTATGATTTGTCAAATGTAATGTTTATTACAACTGCAAACAGTTATGATATTCCACGTCCATTATTAGATAGAATGGAAATAATTAATATTGAAGGGTACACAGAAGACGAAAAAATAGAAATTGCAATCAAACATATAATTCCGAAACAAAGAAAAATTCACCTATTAAATGAAACGGATTTCAATATTGATAGAGAAGCGATAAGAAATATCATAAGGTTCTACACTAGGGAAGCGGGGGTCAGAGAATTAGAAAGAGTAATTACAAAAATAATGCGTAAAATCGTTTTACAATTAGAATCATCTAAACCTAGTCAAAATAAAAAAATAAAAACAGAAAAAACACTA
>CAUTVF010000045.1:0-7694 GCA_963541805.1 uncultured Alphaproteobacteria bacterium | reverse complement strand
TCGGACGGTAAATGTTTTGCATCATCTCCAACCATATAATAATTTCCATCATATTCATAAATATTTGGATTTTCAACTCCTTCTAAATGTTTTGTAATTGCAACCATTGAAGGAAATTTGAATTTTTTAATAATTTCGCCAGCTTCGTTTCCGAGAACAACTTTACAATCTCCGAAGCCAATATCAAGACCTAAAATAAACATTCTTAATACCTTTATGTTTTGAATTGCTTATATTATATGCTAATTTAGTTGAATTTTTAATTTTAAAATCGTGAGCGAATGTTGAAAAATCAAAAAATTAATTATTTTATATTAAATATAATATAATATAATTAAAATTTTGATTTTTCGATTTTTTAAAAATCTAAAAGTATAAAGACCAAATAATTCTGAAGCTTACTGTATCTTCCTTAATTTTACCTTTAAAGGTTCTAACAGCAATTAAGTTATCATCAGAATATAGGCCTGCTTCAGTATAAACAATACCGGTATTATCTCCATTAAAAGCATCTTGTGAAATATTAATGGTATATGTTACACAAGGCTCATTTGTTTCGACGCCAGTTAATGTTATATCAACGGTTGAATTTCTATTTGATCCGTCACTTGTAACTTGTGCAGAAGTTTGAGTAGTCGATCCACTTGGAATAAATGAAATTTTATTTGTAATTCCGGACAATTCCTCTGAAAATAATTTTGTTCTTGTTTCATTAAATCCAGTTGTTGAATCTTTTGGAACTAAAACATCATCGCCTTGATGACCTTTATTTCCGAGTCTAAAATTATTTATAATGCACGCCTTATCGACACCCATAACAGATTTTGCAAACTGAATTCTTGCTAAATGAGTTATTAAATTGTGCTTCTCAAATACATCAATTATATTTCCGGAAGCATCGATGCATTCAATTTTGAAGTATCCGCGTCTTGGATTAGTAAAATCTTTAAATTGCAATTTATTAACCTTTTTTATTATTTATTAATTTTTTAATACTTTAAATATTAAAATATAAAATTTTAAATTATAGAATCCTTAAATTCAAAATCAACAACAGAAAATCTATATATTCCATTTCCCAAATTTTTAAATAAATGATTATAATCCGAAGTTGGATAATAGATAAATGGGCCAGTCGAAATATTAACTGGATATAGATATTGACTTTTAAAATACGAAATCCAAGATTCTTTTGATTCTTTTATAATTTCAATATGTTTTCTTATAGTTGCTTCATTATAAATTTGAAATGCAATTTCCATTGAAGCGCTCGAAACTTGCCAAGGTTGATGAAAATTATTGAATATTTCAGGATTTTTGCAGAAACAGAAACCTATTCTAAGTCCCGGAACTCCCAAAAGTTTTGAAAGTCCAAAAATTGCATAAACATTGGAATCTCGACTAATATTATATGCAAAATCATATAAATCTTTAACATCCTTAAACATATATGCGGCATAACTAAGATCCAAAATAATTTTTTGGTCTTTATGGCTTGAAATATACGTATGCAAATCTAAATCACTAAAATTAAATAATCCGTGACCGTTTGGGAATTCTAAATATAAAATATCGGCAGTGTTTGTTGATTCTGCAAATTTAAATCCAAAAGTTTCTGCATATTTTGGAACCATCATATATGTTGGCTGAAAATAATATATTGATTTTGCTTTATTTTGTGACTCTACAAATAAAATATCTCTTATAATTCCATCCGTTCCAAAACTGACATAATTTGGCGTTTTACCAAATAGTCGAAATTCTTTATTAAACATATTTGTATCAAAATTTTTATAATAATTATAGACATCCTTCATTTTAATTTGAAAGACTTTATCATAAATGAATTTAGAAATCGGAACATTATTTGTTGTTGATATCATATAAAATCCTTTAAGCCTTAATTATATATTAAAAATATTGAACTTTTTTTAATGCCTCAAAATATGCCGTTTTTGCTTGATTTAAATGAGGTTTAATTTTTTCTATTGTTGACGGAATGCTCCAAATACTATTAATTTCTAATTCAAAATTTTTATTAATTTCCGGTGTTTTTGAATATAGGCGTTCATCTTCTACGAAAACCTCGCCGACCATATTAATATTATTATTTTCTCTAAAAACAATATTATATAAAATATCGGGAACTTTGTTTGCCTCATTATAAATATCAACTTCTGATGCATTATAAATTGAAAAATCAAATTTATTATTAACTATTTTAATTTTTACCGATTCCTTTTCATTTGAAAGCGAGCAAAATATTTTTTTATCAATTTTATTAATTGCTATTAATTTTATTTTTTTAATATAATATTCTTTTCCTCCATTTGGATCAAGAACAAAAGAAGTATTAAAAAGTCGATTATCGCCAGTAGTATCCTTTATAAATGCAATCATATCATTATAATATTCAACCATCTCGTGTAATTCATCTAAATTATTTGGATTTTGAACAGTTTCAGTATCATATGCAAGCTCATTATTACTTTTATTTTTTTCAATATTTAATTTAATTTGTTCAGTAGTCCAAGTTCTCGTTGCCATATCTGCAATTGCTGCCTGACTAACAAATCCTGGTATTTTAGTTTCAATGTCTGCTACTTTTCCTTCAATTGTTGTAATTTTGGTATTTTGTGCATTTTGAGAAGTCTCAAAATCAGTTTTAAGAACATATGCAGATAAATCAATATTATTATTTTTAATTGATTTTTTAATTTCAACAATTTCGGAATTTATACTTGTTATACTATTAGTATTTGCATCAATTAATGATTTAGAATCATTTATTTTCTTATTTAAATCAGTTTCAAGATTTTCAATTTTTGATTTTAATTCTTTAATTGCATCATTTACTACTTTAATTGACGCTTCAATTTCAGTTTTTAAATTATTAATTTTTTGTGTTACAATTTCCGAACTATCAAAATTATTAATTTGATTTTTGAGATCCTGGAGTGAATTATTAATATTAGAAATCGAAGTATTTACATCCGATTTTAAAGCATATTCGGAAGCATCGATATTTCCGAGTTTTGCCGAATTTAAAACAGTTGTAACATCATTAAAATAATCCGCTTTTGAATTAATTAATTGACGAAGTCCCGGAATACTATCAATTGAAAGCGAATTCAACAATTCCCTATTTTTTTCAGCAAAATCAGCTAATTCCTTAAGATTCTTAAATACATTTGAATCAAGCTTCATCATTTCGTTGAGAGTTTTTATTTTGTTATTTAATACAAATCCCTGATTTGCCGACAATGCTGAAGTTGTTGAAGTTGAATCAAGAGCATCGATAATTTGAAAATTCTTTAATTTTTGTTTAAGAGATTCGATGTCTAATTTCAAGGATGAGTCGTCAAAACGCATATCCGGTAATTTGACTTCCTCATAACTTCCGTCAGCACGATTAAGTCCAACAAAATCACCATTTATAACTAGTGCTTTTCCAGCCGGCAAAACTCTCGCGTTGTGCTCAAATGTATCTATAAATGTTTTATAAAAATTATTAAAATTATATTCAGAAAGTTCGCCATCTTTTATTGAATAAGTTGTATCGGTAAATTTTACAACTCCATCTGGTGTTGCTGCTTTTGCTGTTTCCCAACTAATATATTTTAAAAACTCTGTTGCAACTTTGCTTGAAATCGGTTTATTAATATCCGATGTATTATCAACATTTTCAAGATTTAATGTTTTTTTAGTAATATTGTGGGGATTTTCTGCTTCTAAATGTGTTTTCCATTTGAGTAATGCTGCATTTGAAAGCGGTTTTTCAGCATCAGAAGTATTATCAACTTTTTCAAGCCCGCTAAAATCATATCTTGTTAAAGTTACATTTCCCGTTTTTCCGGCAACTGATTTAACGACTCCAACGAGAGGACTCCAAATAAGATTTCCCGAATTATCAACCATTCCGAGTTCTTCGGTATCCAATGCAAAGACAACTTCTCCAATTAGCGGTTTATTTTCCTCAATTTCAAAATATGCTTTTGAATATCGCCTTAATAAAATTCCTGTATTTGCCATTTATAAATCCATTTTTGATTATTTATTTTATAAATAAAATAAAATAGGAATTAAAATGCTTTTAACAATTACAAGGTTTAAAAACATATATGATGGAACAATAGGTAAGTTTGAATTATCTGATTCAAATACTCTTTTACTAACTGGATATACTTTAGAGCCTGCCGGTAATGACACAATTCAATCTGGTCAAGATCGCAGAATTCCAGAAGGTCTTTACAATGTAAAATGGGTTATGAGCCCGCGATTTGGCAAAGTCTATGCAACACTGTATAACGATCAAGTTTCTGAAAATCGCCGAATACTCATACATCCTGGTAATTATCCAAAAGACACCGAAGGGTGTATTTTGCTTGGTGCCAATTATAATGATACTGGCGTATTTCAGAGTAAAGATACAATTGCAAAATTTCATAATTTTGCGCTTAATAAACCATTAAATGTAAAAATTATAAATGCATTTAATAAATAAAATAAAAGGATTTTTAAATTGAAAATATTTTCACCTTTTAGGGAGCTGAGCGAAGGCCTTGCAAGTTCTCTTAATAAATGTAGAATTAAAGAAGTTACTATTGATAATGGTAAGCTTTATATAGGTCGTGACAATGTTGCTAGTCTTGGTATTTTTGAAAGATTTGAGGGACTTTTCGGAGATGCTGTAACTCCTCTTACTGAGACTGGAATTAAAGCAGTTTCTGTTTTGGATCCACAAGTTAGAAGCATTTCAATTGTTTTGAAATCTGGAATGGTAAATGAGGATTCCGCAGAGAAATGCGATGAGGATGAGGATAAATCCGATTCCGAAAAAGCTGCCGATTCTGAAGAGTCTGCAAAAAAAGTCGACGAAGCATTGAAACGAATTGCTAAAAGACGCGAAAAAATGCTTGCTGAAGCAAAAAAACGCAAAGTTAAAGAAGCTGACGAGGATTCCGATAAATGCGATGAGGATGAAGCAGATCCAGATGATTTAGAAGTCGGTAAAGAAGTTGTTTCCGAAACTAAAAAGAAAAAAGTTCGCGAAGACGATGATTCTGATTCCGATGAGGATGATGATGAAATTAAAGAATCTCGTAAAAAACGCGTTCGCGAGGATGACGATTCTGATTCTGATTCCGATAAATGTGATGAAGACGAAGCAGATCCTGATGATTTAGAAGTCGGTAAAGAAGTTGTTTCTGAGACAAAAAAGAAAAAAGTTCGCGAAGACGATGATTCTGATTCCGATGAGGATGATGATGAAATTAAAGAATCTCGTAAAAAACGCGTCCGCGAGGATGACGATTCTGATGATTCCGAAGATTCAGAAGACTCAAAAAAAGTTGACGAAGCGCTAAAAAGAATTAAAGAGCGTCGCAAGAAAATGATAGCAGAAGCAAAGAAACGAAAAGTTCGCGAAGACGATTCTGATGATTCCGAAGATTCAGAATCCGAAGATTTTGATAAAAAAGTTGAGGAAGCGTTGCGTCGCGTAATGAAAAAATCGAAAATGCTAAAAGAAGCTGAATCTGATGATGATTCTGAAGATTCCGAAAAAGAAGTCAAAGAATCTCGTAAAAAACGCGTCCGCGAAGATGACGATTCTGACGAGGAATCAAAAGAGATTGCAGAATCTTTAAAAAGACGAATTAAAAAATTGCTTCGCGAAGCAGACGGCGAAATCGAAAAATGCGATGAGGATTCCGACGAAGACGATACTGAGGAAGTAAAAGAGTCAATTCTACGCAAAACTCGCAAGATTAAAAGATTTCTAAGAGAAGCTGAGGAGGATTTAGATTCCGCAGATTCTGATGACGAAATCAAAGAGCGCGTAAAAGGACTTAAAAAGAAACTAAAAGAAGTTGAAGCGGACATCGAGGACGCTGATGAACCAAAAGAAGTTTCTGAGTCTCTTAAAACATTCAAAAGAAAACTAATTTTTCTATAATTCGATAACCCTCCAATTCGGAGGGTTTTTAAAAATTTACATAATTTCTCGTTCCGAGTGATTTTGTAAATTTTATAAAAATCAAAAGAATTCAAAAATGACATCAATTTCAGATAAAATATCAAACTTTACAAGCAATTCAATATCTCAAACATCAAATTATAAAATCTTTATTCCATTCCTAAAAGACCAAATTCAATACGCACTAAATATCCAAATGCCTAGTTTTTCACTGAACAACCCTCAAATTACAAGTAGATCCGGTAAAGTTAATTTAACTGGCGGAGATAGTATAAGTTATGGAGATATTACTGTTACTTTAAGTGTTGGCGAAGATTTAGAAATTTATAAACTTCTTTTAAAACATATTACAAATTGTGTTCATCCGTCAAGCGGTATTTTAAATGATACTTGGGAGTTTGAATCAGGTGTTGAAATTACCGATAATTCGGGCCATCCAGTAATGGCTTTTGAATTTCACGGCTGCCATATTACAAGCATTTCCGAACTTACGCTCGACAATCACTCTGATGATGATGAGCAAACTGTCGATTTTTCTTTCACTTTTGATTATTTTGAGATTGTTGATTATTTAGATTTAAATCGATTTAATAATGCAATTATAAAATCTTGATTTTGAGATTTTTAATTTTTATAATTTTATAATATTTAAAAATTAAAAAATTAAATATTAGAATCTGGATCATAAAGTTGATTCATATTATCAGCAATTCCTAAGCCTAAATTACATTGCCTTGGATCTTGAAATTCTGGCAAACAATGTAATTTATAAGATTCAATTAAAGCATCATTATTCTTATTACACAAATAACATTTTGATTTACCAAAATACTTATATGCAGAACACGGATATATATTTAATGAATTATCAATTATTGCTGCTTTTAATATATTTGTACTACACCTTCCATCACAATTTAAATCAAATTTTTTAAATGCTTCGACAACTTCTGGAATTGGATGTATATCAGTATTTAGTGAAAGTTCAGAATCTAAATTCAACGAATTAATATACTGCATATTTCGAGTTCCAAATGCTTTTGATTTTAAACATTTTTTAGCATCTTCAAAATTATAATCAAATATTATATATTGAATTTTACATTTACATATTTTTTGAATGCTATCGTAGACACTTAAAATATTACTTAATTTACTCCCGACTCTATATTTTTCGTGTAATTGCTGAGTAGATCCACAAACAGTAAAAATAAATGTATTTTCAATATTTTTTGATAATTTGAATGCAATCATTTTATAAAAATTGGGAGATTTTGCTTCAGCATTTGAATAAAATTCAATATTGATTTTCCGTGAATTTAGATAATCCAATAAATCAAACAAATCCGGATAAAAAGATGGCTCCGACCTTTCACCAGCAATTGAAATATATTTTAGATTTTTAAAAAATTCCAAAAGATTTATAATATTTTTAACCGGTTGAAATGGCTGTCGATTCAAATCAAAATTTCTAAAACACATAGGACATTTTAATTGGCATTTCGTTCCGAGTTCAATTTCAACTAGTTGTATTTCGTCAATTGGAGTTGTATAAAAATCGGGTTTATAAAACATTTTTAAACTTTTTTAAACTTTTTTAAACTTTTTTAATATTTATTTTTAAATGCGCAGACGTAGTGCCTCTAATATTTAGTTTGATCTCTTTTGATATTTATTATAATACAAAATTGTTTACTAAATTTTATACTAAAGTATT
>CAUTVF010000044.1:0-7830 GCA_963541805.1 uncultured Alphaproteobacteria bacterium | reverse complement strand
TCTAAATACAAATTCATGTAATCAATATAGCGTTCATTCTGTTCAGCTTCTGATAAAATATTACTCATAGTTTTAACAGATGCTGCAGGATACAATCCCATCGCTGTTTCTTCAGATAACATTGTACAATCAGCCCCCTCAAAAGCAGCATTAGCAACATCAGTTGCCTCAGCACGTGTTGGAAATGGAATATTAATCATTGATTCCAACATATGCGTTGCAACAATTACAGGACGACCAACTTTTGCACACATTGCGATCGTCCGCTTTTGCGCAGCAGGTACTTTTTCAGGGCCAATCTCAACACCTAAATCACCACGAGCCAACATAACAATATCCGATAGTTCTACCATCTTTTCAAAATTTTCTGACAGTAAAACAGTTGGTCGCTCAAATTTAGAAATAATATACATATCATCCCCAATTATCTTACGCGCCTCGATAATATCATCCGGTGTTTGAACAAAAGACAGCGCAACGACATCAAAACCGCCATGATTTTTTATATCTTGCAAATTCTTTTTATCTTTTTCAGTCAAACAAAAAGATTCTAAAATAGTATCTGGTAAATTAAATCCTTTTTTGTTCTTTATAATTCCACCAACAACAACCGTTGTTTTAATTGTTGTATCATTAATTCGTTCTTTCACTTTTAATTGCAACTTACCATCAGCAACCAAAACCCTTTCTCCAACTTTCAAAGTTTTCAAAATATCAAGATGTGGTAAATAAACGCGTGTACTATCGCCCTCCTCAGGGTTATTATCAACAATAAAATCTTGACCCTCAACAATGGTTGCCTCTCCCCCTTTAAAGGTCCCAAGTCTTAATTTTGGCCCCTGTAAATCAGCAAAAAAAGTTATATGGCGATTGTATTTTTTTGACAACTCCTTAATTCTGTCAGCCTTAGGACCTTGAACCGTTATATCATCATGAGAAAAATTAAATCTAAATATCGATACACCTGATTCAATTAATTTCTCTAACATATCACTGCTTTCGGTTGCAGGACCAACCGTTGCAATTATTTTTGTCTTTCTAAAATATTCATCTATAGACATTTTCCTTTTTATCATAGTTTACCTTTCATCTGATTTTTTATTTTTTTACTTGCCCAAACAGAAAACTTAATATACTTTGAACACAGCATATTATTTTCAGAAAATTGAAATTTAGTGCAATAGGACATTCATTATATAAATGCTAAATTAACAATCAAGCAAAAAAGGGTTAGATATGGCAAAAATTAAAGCAAATGCATCTTTTTCAGCAGAACAATTAACAGATTTCATTTCAAGAATTGAAAGATTGGAAGAAGAAATTACAAACATCAGGAATGATATAAAAGACATATTGACAGAAGCAAAAATGAAAGGTTTTGATATATCGATAATCAGGCAAATATTAAGATTGAAAAAAATGGATGAAGACGATCGCCATGAGCAAGATGAATTACTTGGCACATATCGTTCTGCATTAAACATATAAATCTTTGCGGGTATGGCGAAATGGTAGACGCATTAGCCTTAGGAGCTAACGAGGAAACTCATGTGGGTTCAAGTCCCTCTACCCGCACCATGTAATTGTCATGTCTACATCGAACGATTTTATAAATTATGTAATGGATAGTTTAAGTTTGCTTCCAGGTATAAGTGCAAAAAAGATGTTTGGAGAGTATGCTTTTTATTACAAAGATAAGGTTGTTGCCCTTATATGTGATAACCAATTTTTTTTAAAGCCAACTGTTGGAGCAAAGAATTTGTTAGGAAATCCGTTAATGGCCCCGCCATATAAGGGAGCAAAAGATTATTTTTTAGTTGAAGACATAGAAGACTCTCAGTTTATGATTGATTTAATTACCGTAACCTATAAAGAATTACCAGAACCAAAAAATAAGAGGCAAAAATGATAAATATAAAAGATAAAGTTAAAGGATTAAAGTATGAACTAACTATTAAAGTTCCATACGAAGAATTTGAAAAAAAAGCAGATGAAAAAATGAATCAATATGCAAAAACCGCAAAAATTCAAGGTTTTCGCACCGGGCATGTACCAGTATCAATTATAAAACAAAAATACGGTAGTGCTTTTAATTCTGACACTCTTAATGATTTAATAAATGATACTATATTTGGCTACGTAAAAGAAAAAAATTTAAAGCTGGCAGAACAACCAAAAGTGGATATTGAAAAATTTGAAAGTGGAGAAGATATTAAATTTAGTTCAAAATTTGAAGTATTTCCAAATATTAATAATATTAATTTAGAAAAGATATCAATTACAAAAAAAGTTTTAACCCCAACAGATTCAGATGTTGACGACGCATTAAAGGAATTGGCAGAAAGCAGACATGAATCAGTTAAATTAGATGCAAAAAGGCCAACACAGACTGGCGATATTGCAGTGATAGATTTTGAAGGATTTATTGATGGTACTCCATTTGATGGCGGGAAAGGCAGTAAGTATAGTTTACAATTGGGGAGTAAATCTTTTATAGAGGGATTTGAGGATCAATTAATCGGAAAAAATATTGATGATGAGGTCAATGTTAATGTGGTCTTTCCAAAGGATTACCACGTCAAAGATTTGGCGAACAAACCCGCTATATTTAAAGTAAAGATAATAGATATCAGAACAAGAAAAATACCAGAAATAAATGATGGGTTGGCGGTTGCAGTTGGTAGAAAAGATTTATCAGAGTTAAAAGAAAATATTAAAAAAATGCAAAGTGAACATTGGAATAATCTATCCAAAAATGGAATGAAAAATCAAATATTTGAACAACTTGCAAAGATAAAAGTTGAACTTCCAGAATCTTTGATTAATCAAGAAATAAAATATATCGAACAAACAGAAAAAGTTGATACAAATGATAACAAAAAATTAAAATTATTAAAAGAAGAAGCAGAAAAACGGGTAAAATTAAGCTTGATCTTAAACCACATAGGAACCGAAGCAAATGTACAAGTAACTGATGATGATTTAAAAAATGCGATTAAGGAAGAAATCAATAATTACCCAAATCACGCACAACAAGTTATTGATTATTATACAAAAAATTCCAGCGCAGCAACGATGTTAAAGGCAAGAATATATGAATCTAAAGTTGTAGATCATATTTTGATGAAAGTAAAAATAACTGAGAAAAAGGTAAACAAAAGGGAAGATTTGGAATAATTACATATTGTTTTAATAAACAGATGCAGACTAATTTACTTGATATCATAGTTATTTTATTCATAGCCATATCTGCAATCTTGGCATTTATGGATGGAATTGTTAGTGAATTATTAGGAATTATTGGATGGGTTATTTCTTTATTTATCACAAAGCTTCTATTTCCATTTGCTTTTAATCAACTGATAACTTACATAAATCCAAAGTATAATGAACTATTTTCGGTTATAACATATATATCAATATTTATAATATGCGTAATGGTTTTATCATTTTTCGTGCAAAAAATTCGCAGGTTGATACATACAACAGATTTTAAAATTGCAGATCAGTATTTGGGATTCATCTTTGGAGTAATTCGTGGTTTTATTTTTGCTGTATTATTTTATATCTTTATCATATGGTTTATATCGGATCCTGAAGACATCCCTAATTGGGTATCAAATGCAAAATTTCGTCCGTATTTAGTAAATGCTTCATCAAAAGTTGTATCAATACTACCTGAAATACAAACCTTTGATGAAATAAAATTTCTAATTAAAATTAATGATAAAAATTTAAATTTAGAACAAAATATTTCAAATATATCGGATAAAACACGTATCCAAACAAGTATCCTTTTTGATAAGGTTGGGGAAAATAAAACAACCTCTGGTAAATTATCCGACATGGAAATACAAGCGTTGCAAAAAACATTAAAGGCTTTACGTGATGCAGAAAAAATAAAAAAGCAATTTATAAAAGATAAAGATTAAAAATGGATATATTTATCGAATACGGCATTGATTTTGACAATAACAAATATGGAATTGGAAAAAGCATCGAATTATCTGTTAAAACTAAAGAAGTAAGAGTTAAAAAAAGCATACCACTAAAAAGCATAAAAGGATTTTATATCCGTTTATGGGTTTGGAAAAAAGTTATAATATTGTCAACTTTTACTCCGATACTAAAATTACAAAACAAAACTAGACATAATTTTAAAATAGTTTTTGGATTATCTGGGGTTACAAATTGAAAAATATATATAATCTTTATCAGGAACAAAATTTTCATATCATAAAAAATAATCACCAGTTATCTATAATAATATCAAATTATCAAGATATTCCAACCAACCCAGAAATAATATATGATGGAAAAGAGCATGCTATTTTATACAGAAGCAAAGAAATAACCATACTACTTGATTACATTAATCCAATCGTTAGAAAAGATCTATTAAACGCAAAATCTGTCAAAATCATAGAGACAAAAGAGGAAAATAAAAAAATTATTTCTGTTTTAGAGTACATTGTTAAATTAAAACCAGTTAAAACTATTCCTAAGAATTTAAATATCATAACCCCAGATAAATACACATTAAAAAACGATGGATAAATCCACCGTTCAAATTACACTTTAAAAGTGCAATAAATTAGTTAACAGCATCCTTCAAAGCTTTACCAGCCTTAAATTTTGGTTGATTAGACGCAGCAATCTTAATTGTCTCTCCAGTTTTTGGATTCCTACCTGTTGTTGCTTTTCTCTTTGTTACAGAAAAAGTTCCAAATCCAACCAAACGAACTTCTTTCTTCTTTTTTAAAGCCATAATAACAGCATTTACAAAAGCATCAACAGCACCACTTGCCTGTGCCTTTGTTAATTCAACTTCTGATGCAATTATATCAACCAACTCTTGTTTATTCATAATAATTCTCCTTAATAAATATTGGATTCAGTCAAAGACCTTCAAACCTTTGACGATTCGATTGTTATAAAAATCGATAAAAAAGTCAAGTAAAACATAGTAAAAGCTTTAAAAAACCTCCAAAATCGGAGGCTTTTTAACATATACTAAAATACTATTTTAATATCTTTGAAACAACTCCTGCACCTACAGTGTGGCCACCTTCACGGATAGCGAAACGCAAACCCTCACTCATAGCAATTGGAGCAATTAAACGGACAGTAAACTTTGTATTGTCACCAGGCATAACCATTTCTACACCCTCTGGCAATTCAACAGATCCTGTTACATCAGTTGTTCTAAAATAAAACTGTGGTCGATAATTTTTAAAGAATGGGGTATGACGTCCACCTTCTTCTTTTGTCAATACATAAACCTCACACTCAAAATCTGTATGTGGAGTAATCGATCCAGGAGCAGCCAACACCTGACCACGTTGAACGTCTTCTTTCTTTGTTCCACGAAGTAAAACACCGATATTATCACCTGCTTGACCTTGATCAAGTAATTTTTTGAACATTTCAACACCAGTTACTGTTGTTTTTGTAGTTGCAGCCAAACCAACAATTTCAACTTCGTCACCAACTTTTACTATACCTTGTTCAACACGGCCTGTTACAACAGTTCCACGACCAGAGATAGAGAAAATATCTTCAATTGGCATCAAGAATGGCTTATCTAAAACTCTTGTTGGGGTTGGAATAAATTCATCAACTTTTGCAATTAATTCACGAATTGCATTCTCTCCAATTTCAGGATCACGACCCTCTAACGCAGCTAATGCAGAACCTTTAATAATTGGTGTAGTATCTCCAGGGAATTCATATTTTGTAAGCAAATCACGAACTTCCATTTCAACCAAATCTAACAATTCCTTATCATCAACCATATCAACTTTATTCAAGAATACAACAATCGCTGGAACTCCAACTTGACGAGCAAGCAAAATATGTTCACGAGTTTGAGGCATAGGACCATCAGCAGCAGACACAACCAAAATTGCTCCATCCATTTGAGCCGCACCAGTTATCATATTTTTAACATAGTCAGCGTGCCCAGGACAATCAACGTGAGCATAGTGACGTTTATCAGTTTCATATTCAACATGAGATGTATTAATTGTAATACCACGTGCCTTTTCTTCAGGCGCATTATCGATTTGATCATATGCTTTAAAATCTTTACTGAAATACTTAGTAATAGCAGCAGTAGTAGTAGTCTTACCATGGTCAACGTGTCCAATGGTTCCAATATTAACATGCTCCTTATTTCTTTCGAATTTTTCCTTTGCCATCTTATAATTCTCCTTATAATTGGGGTTGTTATTGTTACGTTAAAATAGGATTTTCGTTTAACCTTTACAGATCCAATGATTCAAAACTGACCTCACAGCCAGAATTTCAAAATCTTCTGGATTGTAATTTAACAGAATTTAATTTGCAAGAAAAAATAGTTACGCAACAGAAATAAATACGACCTTTTCTAAAGACTTTAATTCAGAAGCATTCAAATACAATTTTTCATTTGGATTTTTTAAAATACCATAAAATTGATTATTTGATTCTTCTTTGACAACCATAACTTTTGCTTCAATTGTTCCATCACTTAAAAATGTTTTATAAACTGCAATATCACCGGAACGAACCGGAGAGACAATATTGACATAAAGTATTGTGTTCTCTGGAAAAGTTGATCCCAACCGGCGATTACACAAACGCAAAGCATACATATTCTTCCATGAATATTCTGGATCATGATTTGGACAATTCACAAGATCTGATTTTTTCTTATCAATTAAAATATTCCCGTTATCAGAAAGCTCCCCATACAAAGGTATTTTGTATAATCCTGATTGAACAGACCTATTGATTATATCAGATGACTTGAGTATCTTAAATGATGTTTTATTTGCTTTTAAATATTTGTTTAATGCACCAGATTTTGCCAAATCTTCAATTGTTTTAATAATTTCATTTTCTGGAATGTTAAGAGCTTTACAAATTAGGGAAAATTCATTTTTAAAAATGTCCCTCTGCCCCACCTCTATTTTATGATAAACAGAAATTGTAAGTCCAACACTTTTTGCCAATTCTGATAAAGTCTTACCAGTTTTAAAACGTAAATAACGAATACCTGCACCGAAAACTTTTAATCCATTGCTTTCATTATCTTTTATTCTTTTTTCACCTTTTTCTCTCCAATCATAAAGTATATTCGCATCTTCATGATCTGATAAAAATATATCATCCATACTGCAATCTAAAAATTCCAGAATTTTTAATACTTGCTCCTGATTAATATGGCGATACCCCTTTTCAATTTTTGACACTGCCGATAAACTGATTCCCAAAACATCTGCCAAGGCTTGCATGCCGCAACCTTGTTTTTTTCTAACCATCCTAATCTTATTTGGGAATACAATTTCTTCCATATCACATCTCCACAAAAACAACCAACTAAATACCAGATTCAGTATACATTATTGTTTTAACTTTTCCATATTTTTTTAAAAATGAAAATATTAACCATATTAAAAATAGATTAACACTTATCCCTTGACTTTAAACATTAACTATAATACGCTTTAACCCTGTTTTTAAACCAAAGATTAAGGCAAAAAAATGAAAGTTTTATCATCATTGAAATCCGCAAAAACACGTGGCGATGCACAGGTAATCCGTCGAGGGAAAACTGTATACGTGATTGATAAGAAAAATCCAAAATTCAAAGCAAAGCAAGGAACAAAAAAGTAAATTATACTCTTTGACCCTGATGTTCATCCCGCTTATTTATTTAAGCGGGTTTTTATTTATCCATAATAAACATATTGATAATTTGTAAAATTGCAGAAAGTTCTTGACAAACCGTGGGGGGGGTAGAATGCAAAAAATTTTTTAAAAGATATGTAGTTGATTAAAGAAATA
>CAUTVF010000043.1:0-7848 GCA_963541805.1 uncultured Alphaproteobacteria bacterium | reverse complement strand
CCAAGAAAAAATTGCCCATTTATCTCCACCAAAGCCTACAGAAAATTTTAATACAGCAATTCCGTTCATTCTTGCAAACAAAAAATGTCCAAATTCATGAATAATCACAATAGGAAATAAAATTACTAAAAACCCTAAAACTGATAACAATACATTCATAATTTGACCTTTCTATTATAACAAAGACATACTTAAAACCACCATCACTGCATAAACAGCCACAATTGCAATGAAACTATCAAATCTGTCTAACAGACCACCATGACCACGAATTAAATTTCCAGAATCTTTAACATCGCATAACCTTTTGCAATAAGATTCAAATAAATCTCCACACTGTGCTAGAATTGATAAAATAATTGAAAGCAATCCAAATAAATACAAATTTGATGTAACATCAGAAAAACCAAATAAAAACAAAATTAACAAATATAAAGATGAAAAAATAAACGCTCCGATTACCCCGCCAACAGCCCCAGATATGGTCTTCCCCGGAGAAATTACAGGCATCAATTTTGGACCTTTGAAATAAGATCCAACAAAATACGCACAAGTGTCTGTCGAAATCGTAATTATAAACAATAAAATCAAAGCAAGCACCCCAACACGATTATAGACATAAAGCGATGATATAACCGCCCCAGAAATATACAGTGACGGGATCGCCTCTAAAATAAAACGATCTTTATTAAGTGCAACTAAAGTAAACATAGAATATATAAATCCAAATACCAATATTAACATTGCAATTGTATAGCTATTCAATAAAAAAACTGATAAAACAGATAATAAATATACAAACACATTTATTATAAAAAATTTACTACACTTAAATTTCAAAAACATAGAATTTTTATTAAACATTCTATCCCATTCAAGTAACATAATAAATCCAGATATAACAAATAAAGCATTAATAAAGACACTACCCACAATTAATGCCAGTATTGCAATCATAAATAAAATAATTGCCGAAGTGATGCGATTTGACAAAGCAGAATTAGAATTAAAAATATGATCAGACTTAAGAAAACTAAAAAGTTTTACAAACAAATTTTTAAAAAAAGAAATAAATGAAAAAATAAAATTATTCTTTAATTGCCCCATAACGCCTATCTCTTCTTTTATACTCTTCAAATACATCCTTTAATTTTTCCTCATCAAAATCTGGCCAATGATAAGGTACAAAATAAAACTCACTGTATGCCATTTGCCATAATAAAAAATTACTTATACGGCGCTCTCCTGACGTCCTAACAATCATATCAGGATCCGGAATCCCCGCAGAATACAGCGAATTTGATATATCATCATAAGATATTTGGTTCACATTTTTAATACCATCACGCACATCAGACGCAATCTTTTTAACGGCATTTAAAATATCCAAACGGCCACCATAATTAAAACAAACATTAAAAAATAGCTTATCGTTTTGTCTTGTTTCACTTTCTGCTTTTATCAAAGCGTCTTGAAGTGCAGAATCTAAAGCCGATTTATCCCCAAAAACATTTAGACGAATTCCATTTTTTTGAAAATCTTTTAATCTTCGTTTTGCAAAAACCCTAACAAGACGCACTATTTCAGAAACTTCATGATCAGGACGATCCCAATTTTCCGTTGAAAATGCAAAGATTGTTAAATATTTACCTCCCAATTTTTGGAATGCTTCAACCGTGCGATGTAAAGCTTTTATTCCAGCGCGATGTCCAATATTTCTAGGTAAACCTCGAAGTTTAGCCCATCTGCCATTCCCATCCATAATTATGGCAAGATGTTGTATCTTTTTTTCATCCATAATTTATATCTTCATAATATCTGTTTCTTTAGAAGCAACCAAGCTCTCAGATTGTTCAGAAAATTTATCAGTTAATTTTTGAATATCTGTTTGATACACATGCATATCAGTTTCTGAAATCATCTTATCTTTCTCTGCCGTTTTAATTAAATCCATGGATTTTTGTCGAACCGATCGAATTGATACTTTACAATTTTCACCAAAACCTTTTACTGTTTTTACAAATTCTTTTCTACGCTCTTCTGACAATGGCGGAATAGCAATACGCAGTAAAGTTCCGTCAACAGATGGATTTAATCCAAGTGCACTTTCACGGATAGCTTTGTCAATTAAATTTACATTACTTTTATCCCAAACAGAAACTGTTAACAATCTAGGTTCTGGGGCAGATACACTTGCCAATTGATTAATTGGCATCATTGCCCCATAAACATTTACCATTATACTATCAAGCATGGATGGCGTTGCATTTCCCGCCCTGATTGTTAAAAAATCTTTCTTTAAAGCATCAAGTGCTTTTTCCATTTTCAATTGAGTTTCAGTGTAAACTGTATTCCAATTAAATGATTCCATAGTTAAACCTCAACAATATTAAAATATAAACTGTGTTATTGTAAAAATCTTTTATATGATCGTCAACGCTTTTTAAAAGATAGATGGTGCTTTTCATATTCTCGAAGTAATGTATTATTGCTTACTTTTACATATATTTGAGTTGTAGATAAAGATGAATGGCCCAATAACTCTTGAATTGTGCGCAAGTCTTGCCCCCCATCAAGTAAATGCGTTGCAAATGAATGTCGTAAGGTATGAGGGGTAATATAATCAGAAACCCCCGTATAAATACGAACCTTCTCCAAATCCCTTTGAGCTACACGTGGAGTTAAACATGCTCCTTTTTCACCCAAAAACAAAAAATAATCATGATTTATAAAATCAAATGGAGCAAGTGCAACATATTCATCAATTACAGAATAAACAATTGGAAGTACCGGCACAATCCTTTGTTTCTTACCCTTCCCTTCAATTATTAAAGTTGTGTTATCCCGATTTTCAGGGCATACATCAACCCATTTAACGGACAGCGCCTCGCTAATTCTAAGTCCGCATGAATAAATTAAAGTGAACAAAGCTTTATCGCGCAACGCACACCAAAGCGGAGAAATTACTTTTTCAAAAGATTTTAATAATTGCATTATTTCATCGAATTCTGCATATCTACTTAACCTACGAGGAAGTTTTGGGGATTTCATTAAAGCAATTTGTGAGTTGTTAATATTTTTATAATCTGACAAAAATTTATAAAAATTTTTTAATGCTGACAATTCACGACTAGAAGAGACAAATGATATATTTTGATTATACCTTTGCGCCATAAATGCTCGCAACATTTGTAAGTCTAATGACTGTAAAATTGCAACTGTTACTATCTCCCCAATATACTCAGATACAAATTTTAAAAAAATCGACATATCTCGCATATATGCTTCAATCGTATTAATTGACATATTTTTACGATACATCAAATAATCTTGCCACTCTTGTAGTAACTTAATTACTTCATCTGAATTCATGGAAAAATCATAACATAATAAAAAAAAATTACCAACTTTCTAAAATAAAGTGAACAAAATTTTAATTGATTAAGAAATAAATATAATATAGCGTCATCACCTGTCATTGAAATTAACAAAATTAACAAAGGAGTTTAACGATGACAAAAAAAGTAAAACTAGTCGCTAGTTTATTATCTTTAGGGATTGCTGTTGCAGGTGTCTCGGAATCGAGTGCAGCAGTAAATATTGAAAACCCTCTTTTCATTTCAAAAAAAGGAGATGGGTATACAAAGTTATTTGCAGGCGGAAATTTTAAAGAAAGTAATAAATTCGGTTATCAAGCAAAGATGTTACGTTTGATTGGTGAAGTCGGCCATTCATTTACCGATAGATTTATGTTATCTTTAAAAATGGCGTATTCTGGAAATTATTCGGAAACCAGAAAAGGCATACAAAAAGCAAACTTTGAAGCATTATATCGTTTAATTGATAGTAACATAAAGTTCGACGTGATTGGTGGGGCGTCTTTTGGAGGACTCATGAAATCAGAGGGTGAATTTGGAAGAAATGGATTAACCCCTAAAAATTATTCATACGGAATGTATGGAACTGTATTTGGAATGCGTTTCGGAGGAAAAATTAACGAAAAATTCACCATTGGAGCATTAGTTGAAGGAACATATAGATTCAACAAAAAAGATACATTAGAAGTAAAGGTTGATGTTGGCCCTGTAAATGGTTTTGCTGATGCTTCTTTTAAAGATCTGTTTGATTTATATACTCAAGTTGCAGCATCGTATGATATCAACAATAAATTATCTTTGAATACAAAAATATCATATCAATATTATGATGGAAAAGTTATAAAAGATATATACGGTAGCAATGCAGGAGTAAATGGATTAATTAATGCAATGAATTTAAGAGGAAGAAATTTACATGATTCATGGTCTGAATATGGTTTTGGTTCTTCCCTTATGTATTCTTTGAATGATAATGCACAAATTGGACCTTATGCTGAATATATATTAGGTGGACATATGAGTATAGGTGCGGTTGATGTAAAATATCGTGGTGAATACGGTATAAAGTTTAATTCTAAATTTTAATTTGTATAACAATAACACTAGCACACTTCCACTTCTGGAAGTGTGTTTTTATTTCTTGCTTGCTTGACATAAAAATATAAATAATTTAACTTTCGATCATGTTGTTAAGAGATTTTTCTGACATTTCTAATAAATCATATGATGTTATCGTAATCGGTGCCGGACATGCAGGGGTTGAGGCATGTGCTGCATCGGCCAGAATGGGAATTAAAACATTACTTACAACTTTATCTTTTGAAAATCTCGGGGAACTGTCATGCAATCCCTCAATTGGTGGGCTCGCAAAAGGTCATTTAGTATCTGAAATTGATGCTCTTGGTGGGTTAATGGCTTTTGTAACAGATAAATCAGGTATTCAATTTAGGATCCTAAATAAAACAAAAGGTGAAGCGGTACAGGGACTACGCGCACAAATTGATCGCGATAGTTACAAACGAAATATGAAACAAATTTTATCAGAATATAAAAATTTGGATATTATAGAAAGTGAAGTTATAGATATTAATTTAGATAATTCTAATTCCGTTAATAGTGTAAATATCAAAAATAAATCTGGATCGATAATAACTTTATTTACAAAATCTATTGTCATAACGACAGGCACTTTTTTAAATGGCCTTCTACATTTTGGAGATAACAAAGTCATCGGTGGCAGGGTCAATATGTATGGGGATGTTGAATATAAAACATCTGGAATAAGTGACTTTTTTATAAAAAATAATATTCGTATATTGCGTCTTAAAACTGGGACGCCTGCCAGATTAGATAAAAATACAATCAATTATGAAAATTTAGAAATTCAAAATGGAGATGATGAGAATTTATTTTTTTCCCAATTAAATAAACACGATTCCTCATTTAAAAAATTGGACCAGTTGCCCTGCTATATCACACATACAAAACCGGATTTAATTAATTTGGTACAAGATGCCGTCAAAGGGGGACTTGCCCCAATGTATAACGGAGAAATAGATGGAATTGGGCCAAGGTATTGTCCATCAATTGAAGATAAAGTTATGCGTTTTCCGCATCATGAAACTCATCATGTATTTTTAGAACCAGAGGGATTAAATTCAAATTTGATATATCCAAATGGACTTTCTACCTCTTTACCATATGATATCCAAGATGAATTTTTTAAAACTGTCATTGGGCTTGAAAATGTAAAAGTTATCAGATATGGATATGCTGTTGAATATGATGCAATTGATCCCAGACAATTAATGCATACCTTACAATTAAAATCTATACCTGGAATATTTACTGCCGGCCAGATAAATGGGACAAGCGGATATGAAGAAGCAGCCGCGCAAGGCATTGTTGCAGGTATAAATGCCGCACGTTTTGCCCAAAGAAAAGAATTAATAGAATTTTCAAGGACTAATTCATATATCGGGGTTTTAATAAACGATATAACGACAAATGGTATTGACGAACCTTACAGAATGTTTACATCCAGATCGGAATACAGGTTGTCGATCAGACAAGATAATGCAGATCAAAGATTAACCCCAATTGCAATTGATTTAGGTTTGGTATCACAAAAACAAATCGATATTTTTTATCGCAAAATGGAATCTTTGGCGCGGGCAAAAGTTGATAAAAAATTAATTCAAAATATAAACACAGATAAATTTATTAAAGACGATTTTTTAAAGCAATATAGTGATGATATACTTACAACCATATCAATTGAAAAAAAATATTCTGGATATTTGGAGCGTCAAAAAAATGATATATCAAGATACAATAAGGATGCACATTGTAAATTGATCAAAGGACTTGATTACAAAACAATTCCGGGGATTTCGATTGAAATGCAGGAAAAATTATTGCAATACTCTCCTGAAACTTTGGCTGATGCACAAATGATACCGGGGATTACCCCATCTGCTTTGACTTTATTAATGCAATTTGCAATAAAGCGATAACTACATTTTTTCAATAAAATAGTTTTCTAATTCTTTTATTCTATCACGTAATATTACAGCCTGCTCAAAATCAAGGTTTTCTGCATACTTTTTCATATGTTTGGTAAGAGTATTTATTTCTTTTTGAATTGCTTGTGCTGACATATCTTTTAAATCTGAAAAATCCCCGCTATTTTTGTTTGACTTATCAAAAATTTTATTAAAATCAGCATTATGTTTATTTTTTCTTTTTTTTCTGGAATCGTTTTGATTGCTATCATCATTATCAGATAAAGAATCAGAAATTTTTTTAATAACAGTTTTAGGGGTAATATTATGTTCAATATTATATTGCATTTGTTTTTGTCGCCGGCGAATATTTTCAGATAAAGCTGTTTTAATTGAATCTGTTTCACGATCAGCATACAAAATCACGCGACTTTCTGCATTTCGTGCAGCACGGCCAATTGTTTGAATTAAGCTTCGAGTAGATCTTAAAAAGCCTTCTTTATCCGCATCTAAAATGGCAACAAGTGCACATTCTGGAATATCCAAACCTTCACGAAGTAAATTGATACCAACCAAGCAATCAAATTTCCCTAACCTAAGTTCACGAATTATTTCTATGCGCTCTAACGTATCAATATCACTGTGCATATATTTTGCTTTTATTCCATATTCTAACAAATACTCGGTTAATTGTTCCGCCATTCGTTTTGTAAGCGTTGTACAAAGTGTTCTAAAACCTTTTTCTTTGGTTTTAATTATTTCATGCATTAAATCATCAATTTGATTTTTAATTGGGCGGATTTCACATACAGGATCAAGTAGTCCTGTTGGTCTTATTACTTGTTCAACATATTTTCCATCTGTTAATTCAAGTTCCCAATCACCTGGTGTTGCAGATACAAAAACCGTATTTGGACGCATTTCATCCCATTCTTCAAATTTAAGGGGTCTATTATCCTTGCAACTCGGAAGACGAAAACCATAATCAGACAGTGTCTTTTTCCTTGATGCATCCCCCATATACATCCCATGAATCTGTGGAATTGAAACATGCGATTCATCGACAAATAAAATTGCATCATCTGGTAAATATTCAAATAATGTTGGGGGTGGCATTCCAGCCTCTCTTCCTGTTAAATATCTGGAATAATTTTCAATACCTTTACAAAATCCGGTGCTTTCTAACATTTCTAAATCAAAATTTGTGCGTTCTTTAATTCTTTGTGCTTCTAATAATTGCATATTATTTTCAAAATACTTTATGCGTTCTGTTAATTCTTGCCTAATACCAAATATAGCCTGACTTACAGTTGTGTGCGGAGTTGCGTAATGGGAATTTGGATAAATTGTAACACTATCCATTTTGTTAAAAACTTTACATGTCAAAGGATCGAATTCTGTAATATGTTCAATCTCATCATCAAACATTGAAACTTTCCATGCACGATCTTCCAAATGAGATGGAA
>CAUTVF010000042.1:0-7886 GCA_963541805.1 uncultured Alphaproteobacteria bacterium | reverse complement strand
GCTTTAATTGGAGGGATAAGTGAATTAATTAGTTATAAGATAAATCAGTATATTTTCTTATGGATTAGATAATACTTTAAGTAAAGAATCTCAAAATTTTGGAGAAAAATCCACTATTAAAAGTAA
This sequence comes from uncultured Alphaproteobacteria bacterium, assembly GCA_963541805.1. GTDB lineage: Bacteria > Pseudomonadota > Alphaproteobacteria > Rs-D84 > CASDRH01 > CAUTVF01. Next base: position 7,760 of record CAUTVF010000042.1, on the reverse strand, counting down.
ATTGGATTTTGAAGTATTTGTTTTTAGTATCATTTCAGCAATTCCTGATTTAGGAGAAAGTAAATTACTTGGAGTTACTGGAACAAGTATGATATTAGGAACATTGGGAAAATTCTTATCTGGTAAGATCTTGAGCAATTATTTAACTAATCGACATAATAAGGTATTTACTAAACATGTGTATGATAAATAAATATAATATTTCTGTCCTTTTCTTTTTATTTATTTTAGTAGGCTGTCAGAAATATACAAAGTATTTGGATTATTACATTCAACCCACGTTAAAAAGAGTAAATAGAAAATGGGTATATGAAAGTTTCTATGTAGGAAAGTATAATAAAAATTATGATAAAAATATTTTATTTTATAATATTGATATAAAAGAATTTAATAAAGAAGATTTAATAAAATATTTCATTATCGCATATAATAAACGTTACAAAACTGACTATAATGCTATGCTGGATATAGAAGTTTCAGATTTTGTCTTAAGTGATAATACAATAGGACCCTTTTATGTGAAAGGAGTCATTTTAAGAGTACATGAGTAAATTTGTAAAATGAAGTTCAATATGAAAGTAAAATGTATTTTATTAGTTTTATTGTTAATTTTATCTGCGTGTACTAAATGGACTAGCTATCCAGATTTTTATCTGGATAAGAGTATAAAAAAAGTCAAGCAGAAGTTTGTTACAATGGATTTTTCTATTGGAAGTTACGACGAAAGTCAATTATATGGGAATTCACGATTATTTTATGAAATGGATATAAACAAATTAAATAAGGACGATCTGATAAAATATTTTATAATTGCATATAATAAATATTACAAAACTAATTATAATGCTATGGTGAATATAAGTGTAAAGAATAATTCTTTATTATTTGGTGGTAATATGATACATCGTCAAATTGATGGTTTTTTATTAGAAATAGAAGAATAAATTAGGATAATAATAGTATGCAGAATTTGCTGTGAACTGGAAACACGAAGAGAAAAATTTATCTAGTGTTATAAAGGTATGCTTATTGATAAACATAATGAATATTTTGAAAAAATGAAAAGGTAAGATATGTCATTTAATAATCTTACTAAGATATTTTTTATTATCTTTGTATCAATTAATTTATCTGGGTGTATGTCATGGAGTACACTTCCTGATTACTATGCTGATAATAGTTTTAATCATCTTAATACGTTATATGTTCATGAATTATTTTATATAGGTAGTAAAAATTTTAGTTGGTTATTTACAACTACTGATTTGTTTTATGAAATAGATTTAGAAAAATTAAATAGGAATGATATAGTCAAATATTTCATAATGACATACAATAAATTTTATAAAACAAATTATAATGCTATGATAAATGTAAAATTATCCAGAAATATTGCTTCTCCTTTTGCTCCTGCTAGACACTATTTTATAAAAGGTATGTTATTAGAATTAGGGAAGTGATACTAAATTGCAGTGCGATGTTCAAAATAATATTTTTATATCAAATGAAATAAATGGAGGAAAGGTAAAAGTAAAATCAAGAAAGGATATAGTATCAGAATCAACAAAATCAAATAAAGAAATAGAATATGAACATAATGGAAAATTACAATTTTAATTACATATGCAATTTATATTAATATTTTTCTTTATCCTATGTAATATTACTGATCTTTCTGCACAGACTTTAGGTGATATATTTCAACAGCAAAATCAAATACAATTAAATCAACAAAAATTAAATGATGAAGAGTTTCGACGTTATGAATTACGGCGATCAATAAACTTAATAGATACAGATATAATTAAAAATAACCACGATGCAAAACAAAAATTTTCAACTGATAAAGATCATGCAAACAATTGTGTTCATGTAAAAGATATAGAAATATTTGGCAATACAATTTTATCATCTGAAAAAATTACAAATGTATCTAATAAATATAAAAATAAATGTTTATCTATTGATGATATAAATAATCTTATGCGTGATATTACAAATATTTATATATCTAATGGGTATATAACTTCCCGTTCTTATATGCCAGTTCCACAAATAAAACTTATAAAAGGGATACTTCAAATAAAGATTGTTGAAGGAAAAGTCAAAAATATCAGCGGGATTTCAGAAAGCCAAATAATTACATCTTTCCCATTTGTTCGAAATAATATTTTACGTCTTCGTGATATAGAACAAGGATTATATCAAATAAATAAACTTTCATCTAACAGTGCAACCATGGATATCAGGCCATCAAAGGATAATGGTTACAGTGATATTGTTGTAACAAACAATAAATCACCACGTAATAAAATAAATTTATTTACCGATAATGCTGGATCAAAAAGTACAGGGCAATCGCGAACAGGTATACGTATTGCAACTGATAATTTACTAAATATTAATGATCAATTAAATATTGGCTATACCGGCGCATTGCATAATAATTATGATTACAAAAAATCAAATTCATTAACATTTACGTATAATATCCCATTTGGTTATTGGACTTTAACAAATAATCTTTCGTATTCTGATTATAGAACCAGTTTTATATTACCAATATCCAGAGATCGATTTTATTCCTATGGTGATAGTGTTAATAATTATTTTATGATAGATAGGGTTTTGGTTTTGGGGCAAAAATATAAAATATCTGGTGGTATGGGCTTAACATATAAAAGCAATAATAATTATACACAAGTTCTTGATTTAATTTCAAAAAGTGAAGTTGGAAGCAGAAATTTAACAATATTAAGTTTCGATGTTCCGATGACATTTTATGTAGGTAATGGTGTGTTATATATAAAACCGTCGTTTATAAAAGGATTAAAAATATTTAATGCTTTGGATGATAAAGAAAACAAATTTGTACAAAGGGCACAATACAAAGCATATAAACTTTATAGTTACTATCAATATTATAATAAATATTTTACCAATACATTTACAGTTGATTCTCAATATAGTTCAGATGAATTATTTTCATCAGAAGTATTTTATATCGGGGGCGAATATTCGGTTCGGGGTTTTAAAAATGAAGGATCACAAGGGGATAGTGGCATAATATTAAGAAATGATATTGCATTAAATTTATCAACACTATTTTCTAATACTTATAAAGTTACTGATATGATAATCCCATCTGTATTTTGGGATTATGGATATGTTAACAGTAATAGTAAATTTTTAAAGTCATCAAAATTAATTGGTTCAGGATTAAAATTATCTGTAAATTACAGTTATTTTGATACATCAATTACATATTCAAAAGTCATACAAAAAGAAGATTGGATGACAGAAAATCATGCAATTTATTTTTTAACATCAATTCATTTTAAGTTTTAACAAATGAAAAAATTAAAACTAAATTTTTGTAATAAATTGATGAAAAATTAGCCCATCAAAGATGGGCTTTTAAATTTCTTAAATATGTTCTAATAAAACATTAGTGCAGTGTTCAAACACATTGTCAAACAATTTATATACTTTTCCTGTTACTGTGTATAAAGTAAACATAACAACTTTTAATATGACAAATACAATTATTGTCGAAAATATAAACAGTCTGAAAAACCTGTATAAGACACCCATAAAAAATATCCTCCCAAAAATAATAGATCTGCTATATTGTGGACGATGTTATTTATTTGTCAACTAAAAAACACAAAAGGGGACTTAAAGTCCCCAAGAGAATAAGGTAGGTAAGGACAAAGCACTGTCTATTTAATAGACAAAGCATAAAATGGAAATTATAAAGAAACCAAACATCCCTGAGTACCTTAAGAAAGCAGACAAAGACTGAGTAAATCAATCGAAATCTATTTCTTAAAAATACTACTGAATTCCCATTATCTCTTACACGCAGATAATACCAAAAAATTGATAATCTTTCAATGAATTTATGTAATATTTATATATAAATTTGTGGGTTAACTCAAATTAAAATAAAAAACCAACTACATAATATAGTTGGTTTTTAGTTTTGAAATATCATTGTTTTTTCTTGATCCTGATTATAATTTCCATCTCGTTGGGTGTATTTTCCAATACTTTAATTATAGTTCGATGTTTTTCGATCAGTTCTATAGATTTTGCACCATTTGCAGATACAACATCGTATCCTCCTCGAATTCCGAATACTATAATATCCCCAACTTCACAAGGAACTTCACAATCAATTTCTGTATTGTCAATTTCTTTTTCTACAGTTTTATTTACTGGTAGAAAAATCACTATAAATATTACAGATAAACACATCAATATGTACGTTATATTGAATCGTTCCCAGAACTTTGCGCGATCCTTGTGTGCAAATCGATTGTTTACATATCGATAAACAGCAAAAGCTATAATACCAAACAAAGCGATGATAAAGAATCTAATAAACAATGTAAAAAAGCGCATAAAAGCCATGCCTCCTTAAAAATATAATTATGCTATATAAGTATAAACAAAAATAATATTTTGTCAATTGAATGTTAATTTGTAATCCTATGAGTATTTTAAAATACTTCTTCCATCTACATGAACAGAGAATGTTGCAATTTCATACTCATTTATTGTGCTTATAGAGCAGCAAACTAATTAGTACTACATAAAAAACATGCTGGAAATCATAGTGCCATTCCTAATTTCCTCTAAAAATAAATTTATACTGTAGACAATGAATACTATTTGGCAAATATATTTAATATTGCTTTATAAACAGTTTTTATTTTTTAATTTCTTAAAAACTAACTTTGCTAAATTAGTCGACCTATTTACACAAGATGTTCTGTAATCATTAGCAGCATCTAAATTATTTGTTCTAGCTTCATCAAAACATTGCTCGCATATGTTAAAAAGGCTAGATTTTTTTGCTTCATAATCTTCTATTTCTTTTATTTTTGGGACGCAATCATGATTTTGGCACTTAAATATACAAATGATTTATTGCTCTCCTTTCGTATTCTGCGCATTCCAACATTATATCAAAGTTTTTGTATTCAGACCTTTTATAAGAAATCAAATCAATTACTGCAGTCTGAATATTTTTATCATAATCAAATAATTTTGCTAAAAATATTGACTCATTTATATCTACTTTATTGTTTTTCACCTCTCCCATTTCCTCTTTCATACGATCAAGTGAAGTTAAACTATTTTGCTTATCACTCCCATTTTTAGTTTGTTGTTTGGACGATTCTTTCACTTTCAACTTTCCTGCCGTAAATTTTGCCAAAGAGAAACCAATCCCAACACCTGGTTTTGATAATTTATCTGAACCATCTTTTGATACACTATCTACTGATTTACTGTCATGTTCTTTACTGGCGGGGGGGGGAACAAAAAGAATTTTCTGAACCCTCATAACAACAATGATATTCTGCATTTTCCTTAATTTTATTTTCGCTTAATAACTGTGTTGTACTTGCACTTGCAAAAAATACTGTAAGATGTTTTTTTAATCTAACTTGATCATTTGAAGATATTCCAGATATATAGTTCTCTACAAACTTAAACTCTTTTTCATTTAGCCAATCTGAACGCTCTTCTTTACACGAACTTAAATATTCTCTTATGTATCCTTGCAAGCTAACTGAACTTTTGCTTATATTTGAGTCAATAGAATAACTATCATTAGCATAAATCGTTTTGAGCATAGAAATCAAATCATTGTAAGTATCCTTACATTTAGGATTTGATTTGTCAGAACAATAATCATCCAGTTTTTCAGCAATCTGCAATTGTTCTGCACATCTCGTATTTTGAAAAGTTCCACTTACGGTATTTCTATCACAACAATCTTTAATTTCTAAATCAACCCTATCCTTGTCTAACCAAATTTGTATTTCTGATATTAATGATTTTACCTTCATATTATTTGATGCTGTTACATTCGAATTAATGAAACTTTTCAGTTCATCTATCATTGCAACAACATTTGGAGTTCCACATTGTTTATGCAAATTATCCAATACCTGTATTTTGGATGCAGAATAACAAATACCCGGCACCATAAAGGAGAAAATAAAAAAAACTAATAATTTATACCTAAACATCATTTTCATATATTTATTATTCTCAACAATTTATAAACTTATGCGCAATTCTAATAAGCTGTATTTATAGCTTCAGTTATTGCACTAAGATCACTTTTGTATTGTTCCCTTTCCGTATTTAACTCTTCATGGGATATATTTGCATTATTTAATTGTCTCTCAATATCTTTACGAACCTCAATTTCTGCAGATTCGCAACTAGCCTTACATGATTCTCTGTTATTTTGATTTACTTTTAAACAACACATCTGGCAAGCATTTTTCCATCTTCCCAAACTACTATAATCAACTTGCCCAGCACCCTGCAAGCACCTTGCTCCATCTGTTGGATAATCACCTTTATTAATTCTATCTTGTATTTTTTTATTTGAAATCCCAAGTGCTACCATACCTGCAATACCCGCAGTCGCAGCGATTCCATAAATTATTGATTTATCTACAGAGTTTGCATACATTCTCTCATATTCTGATATTTCATCTTGTAATTTTTTCTTTTCTATTTTCTTTTTCTCAACATCTTTATTTGCTTGTTTCTTTTTTGCTTCTGCTCCTAAAATTTCCCCTTCAATATTTGCAAGCATCATAGTAATGGAAGCACATTCAGGATCTTCCGCAGATTGTTCTTGCGTATATACATCAGATTGCAGTTTCAAAACCTGATTCTTTAAACTATCAATCTCCATTTTAAGTGAAGATGCAGTTTCCTGAGCTATTACAATGGTACTCACGAAATTGCAACAAATAATTTCAAAAACCAAGAAACAGGCAATAATTTTTTTATACAATTCAAACATCTTATCTATGACTTTATAACCATTTATTTACCAAGTAAGATCTTAGCTCCATTAAGGAGTTGCCCAGCTTGACCAGAGCCTCCAATAATATCACCTACCGCACCAAGGCCAGCACCAGATCCTTTATTTCCACCAAGGATCCCCTTACCCATTTCCATAACCTTTCCTGGATCAATTTTTCCTGCAAGATTCTGTAATGACAATCCACCAGACGATAACCCACTCGTATTAATCTGAGGGCCAGCTTTCGCTTCAGCCTCCTCACTTTTTAATTGTCTGTTTTTCATGTACATTGCTCCAGCCCCAATTCCAGTTGCGACCGCAGCTGCCCCTGTTGCAGTCGCTGCAATTCGCGCTTTCTCTGCTTTTGCTTTTATTTCATCTCTTTTGGTTTTATGTTCTGCAATCCAATTATCTAATTCTTTTATTTCTTTTTCAATTGATGCAACACTCTCCAATATTCTATCTCTTTTATGTTCTTGTGATTTTACACCAGATTGCATATCAATTAATTTTGATTTTCCACCAATTACAGAACACATAGCAGCCTTTGCATTATTCTTACTATTCTTCTTCTGCATTTCTTTTTGCGTAGTCAAAGTATTAATCTGTTTTTTTAAATCATCTCTTTCTTTTTGCAATTTACTAAGTTCAATAGTCTTTGTGGAACTAGATATTTTTATATCGTCATCCTCATCCGTAATACTTGCAGTTTTTTTTACAGGCGAAGAAGTCGTTTCTATCTCAACGCCACTAGTATCAGCATCGACAGACTCTTTTTTTACAGATTGCTGTGAATTTGTATTTGCTCTTAATCCCCCAGAGCGCCCAATACGTAACTTTCCACTTCTAGCACCCTTGCGATTATGCGCAGCAAAAGCATCATTTTGCAAATTAGAAGCAAAAAATCCTACCAAAACAG
>CAUTVF010000041.1:0-8051 GCA_963541805.1 uncultured Alphaproteobacteria bacterium | reverse complement strand
GTAAATCCGATATATGTATCTCTTCCATCTACCGATATTTTAGAGGGTAAGAATTTGGAATCATTCAAAATAGAAGTTGATAATATAAAAAATATTATTAAATCAAAAGATCTGAAGTAAGCCTAGTACAGAGGTAATCAAGAAATTCAATACACAAAGTACCAGGCAGGCACCATACACAAAGCAAATGATGGTGCCGATTTATTTATATAACAACGGTATCAAACTTTAGAAAGGAGGTAACTCATCATCAAGAGAGTCAATCTCTACCCTGTTTGGGACGGCGGAATCATCAACTTGATCCGAAGCGGAATCAAAACCAGATGAACCTTTATCACACATAATAAGATTTGCACCATACCCACTTAGCACTACTTCTGTAGTATATTTCTCTTGTCCAGAATTATCTTGCCATTTACGGGTTCTAATCTGCCCTTCAATATACACCTTGCTACCTTTTTTCAAATACTTTTCCGCGACTTCACAAAGACCTTGCGAAAATATAACAATTCTGTGCCACTCGGTTCTATCCTGACGTTCTCCAGTTTTACTTTTCCATGATTCCGTTGTTGCCAAGGAAAAAGAAACAATCTTTCCACCATCTTGGGAATGACGTACCTCTGGATCCATGCCTAAATTACCAAGCAAAATAACCTTATTCATACTACCAGCCATTTTAAAAACCCCTTACTCTACCAAATACACTGCAAATTTTAACAAATAAAACTCAAAAGACAACAACAAATACAATTTATAAGTTTAATTTTTTGGATTCTCGTAAATTTTTAAAAAAATCTTTTAATAATTGTTTTGAGATAGAAGTGAAATCATTTTCAATAAAATGAAATTTAGTTTTATATAAATTTTTGTCAAATTCTCCCAAGGATTGACATTTATCCAAACTACCAGATTTAGGATTCAAAGTACAATAATAAACATCATCAATCCTTGTGTATGTAAACGCAGTTGCACACATAACACATGGGGATAAAGTAACAAAAGCAATACAATTTGATAAATTTTTACCAACTTTTTTTGTTGCTTTCTTTATCGCAATAATTTCTGCATGCATCAGGGGGTTATTATATTTTTCAACCAAATTTGCAGACTTAGAAACAACTTTCAGAGTATTTTTATTAACAATAACACAACCAATAGGTACATCATGATATTTAACAGATTTATTTGCTTCCTTGATTGCCAGATTAAAATATTTATTGAAGTCATTCATAAAATTGGATTATACTACAAGCATGAAAAAAATACAATTATTCAAAGATATACGAATAAATTCCGGTAAATACCGGGGTAGTAGGCTATATCGTGCAAATGCATCAATTACAAGACCAGCATTAAATCGATCAAGAACAGGTATTTTTAACCTTTTACATTCAAAATTTGAAAATGGATTTAATTTAATTCTTGATTGCTTTGCAGGATCCGGAGCAATCGCAATTGAAGCAATTTCAAGAAGAATTGCAAAAAATGCAATAATGTGTGATTTGTCAGCGGATGCAATAACCGCATTAAATAAAAACATACAAATACTAGATGAAATTGATAAAAATGCTTGTTCTATAATTGCCGGCAATATTTTAGAATTAATTATAAATTACACAAAAGCAGATTTAATCTTTATAGATCCTCCGTACAAAGACACGGAAAATCTTTCAAATATTTTATTAAAACAAATTTCTGAACTTGATTTTAAGATTGGGGCAATAATCATAGTTGAAAATGACTTTAAAACACCAAAACGAATAATACTCCCAAACAATATTTCATTGTTTGACAGAAGAAGATACGGAAGAAATGAATTTCTATTTTGCCAGAAAAACTGATATTATTTTATTAACATTGAAATCAAAAAATCACTTTAAAAAGCTGTTTATTTATGATACCATAGGTGTGGTATAGGAAAATTTGTATAGGGTGAGATTAAAAGATTTCTTATACAAATAAAAAGATATGAAAAAAAATATATATAGGTTTATTGTATTTGTTTTTGCAAACGCATTGGTATTTGTGTCCGTTGGGTATTTTATTAATTTAAGTAATTATGATTTATATGCCTCTCCTAGGCATACCGGACATAAGAGACCAGCAAGATCTGGTTCAGTAAAGAAGAGATCTGCAAGATCTGGATCAACTGTTAAAAAACCAACTGTAAAAACTGGTATAGGTCAAAAAAGTTCTGCAAGGTCTGGATCTATGTCAATGCGCAGAGGTGTAAGATCTACTGGACGATCTGGAAGCTTGGTTGGTAGTCCTTCTTCTGCAAAAACACCTGAATCTGCAAATTCTAATCAGAATGTGAAAACAACCCCTCCTGATAAATTTGCATCTGTATCTGGCGATAAAAAAGTGTCTATGTGTATGTATGCATATGTAAATTGCATGGATGCAATGATAGGGTATGTCTTGAAGAAAAACCCATATTTGGACACAGATAAAGCCGTATCAGATATGATTTCAAAAGACAAGCCTTTTAGATGTGTTTTTGCAACTGGCAATTACGATAAAAATGATGAAGTATCGATTAAAGGTGGCCGTATAGAATATATAAATGAGAATTCAGAATCAGAAAAAAACAACAATGCAATACCTGAACTTGCAGGGATGTTTAGTGGTTCTTCTTCCGCACAACAGCCATCAATAAGTGACTGGGCTGCAAATGCTTTATATAAAAAATATAACTATTTCTGCACAGAAAAAGATAATACTATTTGCGAGTATGATTTCTCTGCCAATAATAAGTACTTTGCAAGTAAACAGTCAACTGCGTATTACATGGATATATACAGTCGTATAAAAGGTGGTTGTTCTAACGGATCTGTTGAATGGAGTAATGAAGAAGATGGAGAGGACGAGGGTGAATTAAGTAACTCCTGTAAGTCGACGGAAGGTAGATGGTATAAACCGAATAGCTTAAAAATGACGGATATGAATAATGATTTGATGAGTGAGTTAGGTTTTTCATCAACATCAGGTGGTAGATGCTTTTCTTCAGAAAATAGGGATGCGTGTATCGCATCTGGTCGTAAATGGGAAGTTAATAAATGTTTGATTGAGGCCGCAGAAACAAAAGAGCAATGTGAAGATCCTAAAATGTTTAATGCTACTTGGGAAAAGAAAAAGGAATGGTCGTTTGCTGTGAATGTACCACCTCCATCAATGACTTTAAATTCTGGAGAAGAGTTTGGGATTGCAAGCAATATGTGTTTTGTAGGGGCAACTGAAGATAAAATAATAAAATCGAAAAGGTTGCAAACCTTCAGAAATAACCTGAAAATGAAAGGAATTCCCAATAAAGTTATAGATAGTATTGTTGAACCGCAAAATGGTGATAATGCTGGGTTTGTCGATGTTTTATCAAAATGTGGTGATTATCGAGAAAATCTGGAAGATTATTATCAAAATGGAGTATGGCCAGAAAAAGGTAAGGATCAAGCAGATCCAAAAGCAAAAAAGAAATTAGATGAATTTTTTGTGACCGCTCCGAAAAGTTGTTCTCAGTATGAGTTATCTTTGAAGTCTGTACGTCAAACATGGAAAGGTAAAACGACAGAAGCGATTACAGAAAATGCTCGTGAATTAGAAAGAAAGATGAAAACTGAAGAGGTTAAAGATTTAAAAGCTGATTTGAATGTTAATTTGCAAGTTGCCCAGATGTCGAACGAGATATATAAACAATGTTTAGGCGAGTTTAAATCATGTGTTAACAAAAATTGTGGTAAAAATTATGGTAAATGTGTAAGTACAAATGGTTTGAATAAATCAATAATGACGGATGTTGGTCTTTTGTGTTATCCTGGATATAAAATATGTATGGATACAACATCCAAAACACTTGATACATCACAGATGTCTCCACAGCTTCGAAAGATTGTCATGGAAATGGATGCTACAAAGATGTCGGAAATGGCAATGGATTCTTTAAAAGAAGCATTAAAAGAAGAATATAATAAAATAATGGGTAAGTCTTGCGCAGATGCTGGTGGTTATTTTTATGCTGGGATGTGCGGAATAATGTTTGTTGATATACAATCAAGCTCTACAGAATCGGTAAATGAAATTATGATGACTATTGTTGAGCAAGCTGGTGGTTTTATCGAGGACCCTAACTGCTCTAATAAAGATAAGAAAAAAGGTAAATGTCATATGATAGAACAGGAGAAAAAAACAAAAAAAGAAACTCAAAAAGTTGGAAATACAAAAAGTTCTGAAAAAAAGAAATCAGGTATTGCTTTACCAGGGGTTAGTTTTAAATATAATAAATCGTCTGCAAAAAATACTGCTTCTGGGGGAAGTAGATCTGGACAAGATGTTACAACATCTGTTAGATGTGAATTGAATGGCAAAAGCGAATTTGCTGATTCACGTGTCGCTGATGGAAATGGTATTGAAACGGGGTCTGGTGAAGGAGATGTTGAAAGTTGGGATGCAAAAGCCAAATCTACTTGTGAAATAACTGAAGATGTAGCGGTTGTTATGCAGGACAAAGATGGAGAGGTTGTAACAAAACTTGCATCAAAAGGGATTGCTCCATTCATACCAGCAGGTTGGTCAAATATTGTAGAACAAAGTCATCTGGGGGAGAAAAATGATCAAACGTGTTTTGCATCGAATAAGATGAAAATGTCATCTAGTACAGAAGACCCATTAAGTTTGTTACTAAAAGATTTAAAGCTAACAGAGGAAAAATCAAAAAGAACAGGAGCTGTTATTAATAGATGTACACCGAAGGGTTACATGGATCATGAAGTTGAACAAATGTTCGAAAATGATTGGAAAAAAGTTTTTAAAAGTATAAAAGGTTAAAAAGATACGAGATAACTTTTACAATTTTTCCGTTTATTTATTAATACTCTTTTTTATTTTACAAAAGTCGCTTAATGGATTTTATCCCAAGTTTAGGAATTAATATTTTATATATATATAAACAACTATTTGACTTACAATGTTAAAATTTCTAAACTTAGACCGTTATCTTTGTAAAGTTTATAAAAATTTAAACAGGAAAAAATAATGTTTAAAAAATTACTATATAAATTTCTTGGTTCTGCAAACGATAGAGAATTATCAAAAATATATCCGATTGCTAATTCTGTCGTATCTTTATCCGAAGAATATAAAAACTTGACTGATGAAGAATTAAAAAATAAAACCGCTGAATTTAAAAAACGTATATCTGCTGGAGAATGTTTAGACGATATCTTGCCAGAAGCATTCGCAACGATCAGAGAAGCAAGCTTTAGATCAATTGGCTTGTATCCATTTTATGTTCAAATAGTTGGTGGAATAATTCTTCACAAAGGAATGATTGCAGAAATGCGAACTGGTGAAGGTAAGACATTAGTCGCAACTATGCCCATATATTTAAATGCTTTAACCGGTAAGGGGGTCCATGTAATAACCGTAAATGATTATCTTGCAAAGCGAGATTCAGAGTGGATGGGAAATATTTATAAATTTTTGGGGTTAAGTGTTGGGGTTATAACATCTAACATGCCAGAATCTGAAAAAAAAGAGGCATATAATTGCGATATTACGTATGGTACAAATCATGAATTTGGATTCGATTATCTACGTGATAATATGAAATTTAATTATGATGATTTAGTATGCCGTCCATTTAATTATGCAATACTTGATGAAGTAGATTCAATTTTAATTGACGAGGCAAGAACACCATTAATAATTTCTGGAGCGTCAGAGAATTCATCTGAGATGTATTCGGTTATTAATGAAATAATTCCTTTATTAAATGATGAACATTATTCAAAAGATGAAAAAGAGCGAAGGATTAGACTGACAGAATCAGGAACAGAGTTCATAGAGAATATTTTATTTGATAGAAAAATTACAAAAACCAAGAATCTTTACGATATATCGAATGCTGCAATTGTTCACCATATTGACAAGGCATTAACCGCACATAAGTTATTTGAAAAGGATGTCCATTATCTAGTCAAAGATAACCAAGTTTATATAATCGACGAATTCACAGGTAGAATTATGGATGGACGTAGATATTCTGATGGACTTCATCAAGCAATTGAAGCAAAAGAAGGAGTTGAAATCCAAAAAGAAAATCAAACACTTGCAACAATTACATACCAAAATTATTTTAGATTATATCCAAAAATTGCTGGAATGACTGGAACTGCAATGACAGAAGCAGATGAATTTGCAGAAATATATAAATTAAAAGTTATTGAAGTACCTACCAATAAGCCAATGATCAGAATTGATCATGATGATGAAATATATTCAACTGTTGATGAAAAATATCAAGCAATACTAAACTTAATTAAAGAGTGTCATGAAAGACAACAGCCTGTTCTGGTTGGTACAATTTCAATTGAGAAATCAGAGTATCTTGCTAAGTTAATTAAAAAAGAATTAGGGTTCAACGTGAATGTGCTAAATGCAAAACAACATGAAAAAGAGGCATACATAATTGCACAAGCTGGAGTCCCAGGTGCGATTACAATCGCAACAAACATGGCTGGACGTGGAACAGATATTCAATTGGGTGGTAACTTAGAAATGTCAATTAAAATTGAACAAGATAGATTATCAGAAGGAGTTGAAATAACAAAAACTGAACTGGAAAAAATTAAAAATGATATTTCACAAAAAAAAGAACAAGTTATAAAATCAGGAGGATTATACATAATCGGAACTGAACGCCATGAAAGTAGAAGAATTGATAATCAATTACGTGGAAGATCAGGAAGACAAGGAGATGTTGGGGCATCAAAATTCTTTTTATCTTTAGAAGATGATTTGATGAGAATTTTTGGAGGAGATCGTATAAAAAGTATGTTATCTACTTTTGGATTTAAAAAGGGAGAGGCAATAACGCACCGTTGGTTGACTTCTGCACTGGAAAAAGCACAAAAGAAAGTAGAAGCATACCATTTTGATATAAGAAAGAACTTATTAAAATATGATGATGTTATGAATGAGCAGCGTAAGGTTATATACTCCATGCGAAGCAGTATTTTAAAAAACGAAGATATAACAGATACAATAAACAATATAAAATATGATTGTGTAGAAAGTATTATCTCAAAACATATACCATTCAAAAGTTCAATTGATGCCTGGAATACTAATGCAATATCAGAAGATTTAAAACAATATTTTAATATTAATTTATCAGTATCAGATTATATAGAACAAAATAAGAATGTTACCGAACAAGATATATTTGATGTTGTTTACAATAAACTTTCTGAAGCTTTGACAGACAGACATAATCGATATGGCAACCAATTAATGAATAGAACTGAAAAAATCATATTGCTAGAGAATCTAGATTCGGTCTGGAAAGATCATTTGTTACAACTGGATCATTTGCGTTATGGAATTGGACTGCGTGCCTATGCTCATAAGGATCCATTGAATGAATACAAAGCGGAAGCATTCGAATTATTTCAGCAAGTTATGCATAACATTGCACAGAGAACGCTGTCTACATTATTAACTACAGAATTTTCTGAACCAGCAATTGATGATTTACAAAATCAAAATAGTGAAAAAGATATAGAATTATCAAAGTTTGAATATCAAAGAAATAATTTAGAAATTAACAATAATTTAAGGCAAGAAATATTTGATAAAGTTGGAAGAAATGAACCATGCCCATGTGGAAGTGGAAAAAAATTCAAAAATTGTCATGGTAAATTATAGATATTAAAATTATATGATTGATAACTTTGTACATCTTCGCAATCATACAGCGTATTCTTTATTGGAGGGGGCAATAACCTGTTCTGATATTGCCAGTATGTGTTTAAAGTTTAATATGCCAGCATGCGCAATAACCGATACAAATAATTTATTCGGCGGCCCAGAATTCACAGAAACATGTATTTCATCTGGAATACAACCAATAATTGGCACACAGATAAATGTTGATTTTGGATATAAAAATCAAAAACAACAATCAATATTTCATCAATTAGTAATTCTAGTACAAAATGAAATCGGATATAAAAATTTATTAAAAATCCTCTCCTCTGCGCATCTGGATAGGGATG
>CAUTVF010000040.1:0-8298 GCA_963541805.1 uncultured Alphaproteobacteria bacterium | reverse complement strand
GAACGATAGTAAACGAGCACATGATATATTACAATTAAAGATAGAATTTCAAGAAAACAGCGCAGCACTTTCAGCAGTTGATGTTAATATTCTTCGCTATTTTGTTTATATTGCGCAAAATGATCCAACAAAGGGGGTGCAAATTTCAATTTCCCAGGACAATATGAAGGATATAAATAAAAAGAAATTAGCAGCAAGGAGATTGGCAATTGTCAGTGCAATATTTAAAGAAGAGGGATTAACAGACAGGCAGATTATACCGGTATTAACAGATAGAGATACAGATTCATTTATATTTTCCATTATATCTGTAGACAAAATGGAAAATTATCAGAAAAATGAGGGGACCAAAGATATGTTTGGTGATACCGTCGGTGCATCGCAAACATTCAGAACAATGAAATGGTAATCCAGATTTATGAATTTTTGGTATGACACAGGATCTTATATAGATCTGATGCTGGAACTTGCAGTTGCTTAGATAATATTTTTGATATTTGCTTTTTGGTAAGTGTTGGGTCGTTAATATCAAACTGGGTTTGATTTGGCAAAGTAATATTTGTGGAATTGGAAATTAATAAAACAATTTCACCTTTCAATATTATTTTTTGTGTATTTATCGCATCAATTAGGTTATGAGGAGTTTCAATTGTAACCTTTTCAAATAATTTTGTAATTTCCTGGATAATTGCAATTTGATTATTTGGGAAAATCTGCGCAATGTCCTGCAAAGAAGTTATTAATCGATTTGCTGTCTCAAATAAAATTAATGTTGATTGAATACTCTTAATATTATTTAATAATTTAATCCTGGCAGAGCTTTTGTTTGGTAAAAAACCACCAAAGAAAAATGTATCTGTTGGAAAAGTTGAAAGGGTTAATGCCGTAATTACTGAACATGCTCCAGGAATAGACGTTACATAATATCCAGAATTAATACAATTTTTAACCAATTGATATCCAGGATCAGATATTAAGGGTGTTCCCGCATCCGAAATTAAGGAAATTATTCTGCCCTGGGACAACAGATTTAAAACATAATCTATTTTACCACGCTCATTATATTCGTGAAGGCTTATTAATTTACTTTTAATATTATATGCGTTTAATAATTTTAAACTTATCCTTGTATCTTCACATAAAATTGTGTCACTTGATGATAAAACCTCTATTGCCCTATAAGTTATATCTTTCAAATTTCCAATTGGAGTTGAAACAATATACAATCCTGAAGTAATATTTTTTGTTGTCATATTAAATATAATAGTTTATCGTCGGCTGTTGTATGATTATATAAAAATCATTAATAGTAAACAATATTTTAAGTTTAATTTAATAATGGCCAAATTAATTAATATAACAGTTGTACTTTTCCTGTTACAAATGGGAAATAACTTAAATTATCTTTATGCAAGCAGTGGTAAAATTGATATTCAAGACACAAAGTCTTCTGTAATTAATTTGAATTATCCAAAAGCAAAAGTTTTTTCAGAACAGGAGAAAACAAAAATACACAAACGAAATATTATAGATTCTGATGGTTGGATTCGTGTTGGAGTACTGCTTCCATTATCTGGAAAGGCGGCGATAATTGGTAAATCTTTAAAACAAGCAGCAGAGATTGCATTATTTTCATCAGGAAACAACAAAATGATATTGCAATTTTATGATACAAATAATGTTTTGATGTCAGTAAAAGAAATTACAAAGCAGGCGGTATCTGAACGTGTAGATGTTATTGTCGGTCCGCTTTTTGGAAAAGAAGTATACGACGTTGCACGTGTTGCGCGCAGTTATGATATACCAGTGATATCGTTTTCAAATGATGAAAAATCTTTAAACTCCGCCAGAGTGTATTCAATTAATTATTTGATTTCTCAAGAAATCGATCAGCTTATTGGTTTTGCATCATCTAAAGGACACAAGACTATATCAATTATAATTCCAGAAGATGAAAATAACGATATGATTTCTGATGCAATTAAAAATACAATTTATAAGTATTCTGGGAAAATTCATAAATTGGGGCAATACAAAAAAAGCGATCAAATATCAATTGCAGAAGCAGTTAAACAAGTAACCGATTATCAAGATCGAAGTGATAATGCAAATAAGATCAGAAAAGAAATAAAAAAACAATTAGAGGATTTGTCATGTAATAATCTGAAAGATACCAATACTACACAAACACAAGATGATATTAACGATAATGAAATTAAGAAATATTGTGACAATTTAAACAAGTTAGATAAATCTTTATTAACAATAAAAGCTTTAGGCAAACCAAATTTTGACACAATTTTCGTTTATGGGGATGTTAATGATTTAATATCGATTGGATCGTATTTACTATATTACGATATCAGCAAATCATCTGTTAAAATTATTGGTACAAGCGCTCTAGATAATAGGAAAATATTTACTGAACATGGATATTATGGAGCATGGTTCACAGGTAAAAATAATATGCACGCAAAGTCTTTCGAAAATGAGTACGCTGGCATATTTAATGATAATCCATCAAACTTAGCAATGCTTGCATATGATGTTATATCTGTCATTGCAAATACATCAAAAGACGGGCGTTTTGAATTAGAAAAATTAAATAACCCTGGTGGCTTTTTTGGGATAAGTGGATTATTTAGATTTGCTGATGATGGGATTGTTAACCGGTCATTTGAAATAAAGGAAATTGCACCCAATAGATCGCGGATTATTTTACCATCTGCAAAATCATTTAATGAAATGAATATGATAATACAAAATAATATAATTAAAGGAAAGTCGTCTTCGAATTTAGATGTACATAAACGTGTTGACTTCGATTGGATAATTGAAAATTTAAAATCATTGAGTATCGAAGATTTAAATACTTTCTTAATTGAATAATTTTTTAAATTTGGATCAATAATGACTTTTCCAAAAGAATTTATAAATACCATTCTGGATCGGATATCTGTTTCCGATGAAATATCTAAATATGTGAAATTACAAAAACGTGGGAGAAATTTTACTGGTCTTTGTCCTTTCCATCATGAAAAAACCCCATCGTTTACAGTTAATGATGATAAAGGATTTTATCATTGTTTTGGATGCGGAGCACATGGTAATGCAATCAACTTCGAAATGCACATAAATAATTATTCATTCTTTGAAGTGGTTAAGAATTTTGCTAATCAATTAGGCCTTAACTTACCAAGTATAAGTGATGAAGAAAAAGAAAGAGAAAAACAACAGGCGGAATACTATAAAATATTGGAAAAAACATCAGATTTATTACAACAAAATTTATATTACAAACATGGGACTTATTCACTGTATTATTTAAAAAATAAAAGAAAATTAAGTGATGATATTATAAAGCGGTTTAAATTAGGATATGCTCCAAAAAATAACCTGCTATTAAAATACTTTAAACAAAACAACGTTGATATCAATAAATTGTTGGATTTGGGACTTGTATTGAAATCTGAGAAGTATGGACTACATGATGCATTTTTTGATAGAGTAATGTTTCCTATTCAAGATCCTCGTGGACGTGTTATTGCCTTTGGAGGGCGTGTATTAAATGATGGCCTTCCGAAATATATTAATTCTCCAGAAACCCCTTTGTTCAAAAAAAATAAAATATTGTATGGCCTGGCGCAAGCAAGAGAGACGGTTTATACAGATAAAAGAATTATAGCAGTTGAAGGCTATGTTGATGTTATATCTATGGTATCAGCGGGTATTACATCAGTTGTAGCCCCTCTTGGCACGGCAATTGGGGAAAATCATTTTAATTTATTATGGAAACTGAATAACAAACCTATTCTCTGTTTTGATGGAGATGAGGCCGGACGTAAAGCAGCCATTCGCGCATCATTTTTAGCATTACCATTTTTAAAGGCAGGAAAAAGCTTACAAATTGCAATACTTCCAGAAGGCGATGATCCGGATGACTTAATTAAAAAAAGTGGGACAAATGCACTAAATACAGTACTTAATTCTGCGTCTCCCTTAATCGATATAATCTGGAAAAGCTTGTTAAATGATAACACAATTGATACCCCAGAAGACAAAGCAAAATTTGAAAATGAAATTAAAAGATGTTGTAACACAATTAAAGATACAGACATCAAAAAATTTTATTTACAAGAATTAAACAATCGGATGTGGAAAATTTTTAATAAAGGCAAACAACAAAAATTAATTAAAAAAGATAATATTAAATATACTCCCGCCGATCATCAAAGTGTAAGAATTATAAAAAATAATACTCCAGATTTGATATTTAATTTATTGGCATACATAATATGCTTTCCAAATTTGGCATTACAATATATAGAATCAAAACACTTATTTTTACAAAACAATAATCAGATTGATGAATTTATTCATAATTTATTTTCCATAATTTCTGAATATCAAGATATGATTACACCAAAAATATTATTGGATAGATTGCTACAAAGTGGACATAATAATTTATTAAATAAATTAATGACAAAAATTGAATTATACAAAACTATGAATTCTGAAATTATCAAACAAGAAATTGCAATTTTTCTTAAAAAGAAAGAAAAAGAAGTTTTAGAAGATGAAATAAAAAACGAAGTCGATGAAACAAGGCTGAATTTTTTACAAGAAGACAAAAATAGAATTGATAAAGAAATTTTAAATATGCAAAAAATAATTTCAGAAGTTTAAATTAAGTGCTGTATGGATTATCGGATTTTTTTAATAAAATTCTAATTGGAATGCCTCCTAAATTAAAATTTTCCCTTAAAGAGTTAACAAGATATCGCTTGTAGGAATCCGGTGCATTTGTTGCCCCGCCAACAAAAATTGTAAACTCATGCGGATTAATTCCAGTTTGGGTTATATATTTAAATTTCATTGGCCTTTTTAATCGACTGAGAGGTGGAGGGTTATTTATAATTGCTGTTTGTAACCATTTATTTAATTGTCCCGTTGAAAAATTCAAATTTAATTTTTCTGATGTATTTATTATTTCATCTAATAATTTTTTTAAACCCTGTTTTTTAATTGCTGATCCAAGTATTATTGGAATAGCTTTAATTTGATTAAAAGATGAATATATTTTATCTGTAACATCTTTTTTAATTTGTGTTATATTTTGTAAAATATCTGTTTTATTTACAAAAATAATAATTGCATTACCAACAGAATTTGCATAATCAATTAAAACAATATCTTGTTTATCTACAGTATTATTTCCATCCAAAACAAGTATGCTAATATCTGATCTGCGAAGAGATGCAAATGTCTGCTTAACTGATAGTGTTTCCAAAGATAAATCAATTTTTGTTTTGCGCCTAACTCCGGCAGTATCAGTTATTATAATATTTTTGTCATTATATACAATTGGACTATCAATTGAATCGCGTGTTGTTCCCGCAATATCCGATACCAATAACTTATCTTCATGTATCAAAGCATTTATCAATGTAGATTTTCCAACATTTGGACGTCCAACAATTGAAATATAAATTGCATCATCTGAATCTATTTTATCAATTAAATCAATTTCACTTTGTCCAGTTTTTTTGGATAAAATTTCATTCGATATCTGTGCAATCGTATCATGTAATTTAGAAATTCCAATTCCATGTTCTGAAGAAATCGGCAAAATTTCAGTAAAACCAAATCTATATAAATCGGATATATTATGTATGCTCGATTTAACATCTGCTTTATTTGCAAGCACTAAAACATTATTACATTCTTTTTTTAAAATTTTGGAAAATATATCATCAACCGGATTTAAAGAGTTTGTTAAATCAACAACAAATAAAACTATATCAGCATCTTTAATAACTCTTAATGATTTATTTGTCATGCTTTTGGATAATGGGTTATCACTGTTTTTATCGTCCTCTAATCCTGCAGTATCATATAAAATATAATCAGTATCATTTATTTTAATTTTATATTCTTTAACGTCTCGCGTAACCCCAGAATAATCATGAACAATTGCAATTCTTTTTTTGCAAAGTCTATTAAATAAGGTAGATTTTCCAACATTTGGACGTCCAATTATCGCAATTTTTAACATTTTTCTCTTTTATTTATTACTAATCTTAACTATAATTTTAACTGTTATACAATATAATATATGGAGTTAAAAATGGTAGCAAAAAAAGCAACCGGAAAATTCGGAAAAAAAACAGGTAAAAAAATAGAGGAGGATTTGAAAACTTTAAAAAATAAAGTCGTTAAAAATATTAGAATTGATAAAAAAGATATAAAAGAGTCAGCAAATATCTTTGTTAAATTTATGAAAGCAGTAAAAATGGAATATGTAAAAGATCAAATGTTAAAGATGTTTAACGATACAAAAAATATTATAATAAATCCTGTCAAATTCTTTTCATCAATCAAGGATAAAAATGGTCTATCTGAAGACATAACAAAGATTGTTGCTTTTGCAATCATTGCTGGGGGTATATCTACTTTGTTATCATTTTGGAAAATGGGGTTAATTGATATTCTATCTACTGTTATTTTGTACCCAGTTATCGGATTAATCACATCATTTACATTAGCAGGATTTTTATTAATGTTCGTATACCTAGCACAAGGAGATATGAATTTCACAAAAGCGTATAAAATTGTTGCAAGTCAGTCATTTTTATTTCCAATTGGAACTGCTTTATATAAATTGGTTCCAAATATGTTTTTTTTGAAATTATCATCATTTGCTGTTGATTGTTATATTATTATTCTTGCATATTTGGCAACCGTTTATGGTTTGAAAGGTAAAATTAAATTATCACAAATTGTATTTGGAGCGTTTTTTATTTTGTTAGTTTTATTTTATACTAATCCCGGTATTTATGTTTGGTTGTCATTTAAGAATAGTGGTATTATAATTTCCACCCTCTTTAGCTAATCAATACACAATTGTACTGATAAATTAAAGTACCTGCATATCAGGTATTTTTTATTTTTATTTTCAAAATTTAACACTATACTTACATCGTTTTAAAAGGTTGGGTATAAATGTCTAAAAATATAATTGATGAAAAAATTAAATTATTAAAAAGATGGGAAAAGAAAAATACAAAACAAGAAGAAGCAATGAATATTTTAACGCATGGAATTGGGATCGGTCTTTCAATTGCAGGACTTACAATTTTGGTTGCTTTTGCCTCCCTTCGTCATAATCCATGGGCGATTGTGTCATGTGCAATTTTTGGTGTTACAATGATTATCCTGTATTTTGCGTCCACTTTCTGCCATTTTACAACGGGGAGCAAAGGTGAAAAATTTTTTGAAATATTTGATAATATAGCAATATATTTCTTAATTGCAGGAACTTATACCCCATACTCACTTTGTACTATGCAACATACCGCGACTGGTTGGACAATGTTTGGGGTTGTGTGGTTTTTGGCAATTGTTGGCACGATTATAAAAATGTACTACCGAGATCAACAACCAAAATGGACGGTACTTTTGTATTTGGGAATGGGATGGACTTTTGTTATTTTTTCATGGTGGTTATTGCCTATGCTTACAAATAGCGGATTAACATTTTTATTTATTGGTGGCGCATGTTATACCATCGGAATACTGTTTTATCTCTGGAGGAGATTACCATTTTCTCATGCAATTTGGCATTTATTTGTACTAGCTGGTAGTATTATGCATTTCTTTTCAATACTTTACGGTTGCGTATTGGTTTAAAAGTATAAATATATATTTACTATTCTTAGCTTTTGAATATTCTAGACGTATACTATTAAAAGAAATAGAGAAAACAGAAAAAGTTAAAACATGTATAGAGTAATTACAGGAATATTCAAAAAAAACTAATACAAGTAAAAAGGAACGAGTTAAATCTATACTAAGTGGAAAAATAGTATAATATTAAATAAATATTTGAGCTTTTAGGTACTTAAATCTAGAGATGAAAATAAATTGATTTTAGGAGATAAATATTGACAGAAAGCAGATCTAAGTTTAATAAAATCACATCATTTGATGAATTTAATAAACACTATTGGTATCGTGAGGAACTTTCAAAAATATGTAAATCTTTGGGATTAGAATATAGAGGAACAAAACAAGAACTCAATTATATTATTGAACAGTATTTTAAAGGTAATTTAGTTAAAAAATTAACAATAAAAAATGAAAAGAAACAAGTGGAAAACATTACTTTGGATATGCCTTTACTTGAGTGTAGCTTTTCCTTTAATACAAAGTTCAGAGAATATTTCTCTATTTTAACAGGCGTTTCACCATTTAAATTTACTGCTGATATGGCTACTGCTTGGAGAAAAGTAAAAA
>CAUTVF010000039.1:0-8366 GCA_963541805.1 uncultured Alphaproteobacteria bacterium | reverse complement strand
GACCCAAAGTATTGATCAGAGCTCTCTTTTGAGGTTTTCTGAAATAATTTCGATTGTCTCACAATATCTCTCCAAAAAACAATAGGCTAATTCAAAAAGTTAATAATTTTAATTCGATTTTCATTATTTTCTATAACGCTTCTTTTTCTTCACCTCTAGCGTCCTTGTACCTGAAAGCAATACGCCCCTTACTAAGGTCATAAGGGGTCATTTCTATTGATACCCAATCACCGGGAACAACCCATATTTTGAACTTTCGCATCTTTCCTGCAGTATGGGCAGTAATGATATGCCCATTCTCCAATTCCACTTTAAACATGGCATTTGGTAGTTTTTCGATTACTTTTCCTTTGAATTCTATAATTTCTTCTTTTGACATAATATTAGCGATCTAAATTAAACTATGGGCATTTTAATATCTTTTTTTCACTTTACAAGTATAATTATTTATTAGTATATTCAAGTATATTTAAATTATTTTTAATAGATATTCTAAAGATCAATTGACGGAAAATAAATTAATTTTTGACAGTATTCCTTTTAATGGCTTTGTAAGTAATATCGATCATAGCTTTTGTAGTCCTTGGAAAATAAATATTAAAAATCAATCTAAGATTGTTAACGATATTATTTTACATGTTTGTGGCGGAATTAAAGATGAGAAAGTAAAAAATTATTTTTTAATTGGCCCAGATGGAACAGGAAAAAGTTTCTTATTAAAAGAATTGGAAAATTTTTTAAAATTTAGGTCGGAGAAAGTATTATTTTTAAATCCAGAAAATTTTGGTAAAATTAAACGAAAATTTTTTAATAATCAGACTATGCTAAATTATAAGTATATAATTATTGATGATTGGGATAATATTAAAATATCTGATAGAAACTATATAGAAAAAGTTATTCGTGATAACAGCATGTATCTTATAGCTTCATCAAATAAGAACAGTTTGAAACAAATTGATAGATTTTCAAAAGATACAAAAGTATACAAAACTCAATCACTGTCTATTTTAGAAACATATCATTATATTGGTGATAGTATTACTGTATCATATGCTCTTAACCTATCAAAAAATGCAAAAATATTTTCCTTTTTATCAATATTTGTTATATATGTGTTATCCGCTGGAAAATTATTTTATATAAATAATATATCAACTTTTTGTTTGGATTTATTAGTAAAAAGTAAAAAAGATAAAGTATCAGTATGGTATGTTTTAAAATATGTAAGAAAGAATTTTGCAACTTTACATAATACATTTAAATTATTTATTAAAGTTGTTATATGTTTTTTATTTTGTTCTCTTGTTTTCTTTATGATAAAAGAAATTTATTTAAGAATAAATAAAGCAGAATTTGAACGCATAAAAGAAGAAATTGAATTACAAAATTTGAAATATACTCTTTAGCTTTTAATGGTTAGCGTTTTATCAAAAATATTTAATGTGGTTTTCCCAGAAACATGTGTAGTTTGTGGAAGTATTGTTCATGATGGGCATATATGTAGTAATTGTTTTAGTGCTTTATCATTTATTACAAATCCGATGTGTACAGTTTGCGGTTTCCCTTTTAAATTTTATGAAAAAAATTCGGATAATAAAAATTATGTTTGTGTCAATTGTCTTAAACAAAAACCATTTTTTGATAAATCAATTAGTGTGTTGAGATACAACGATGCAGCAAAGCAAATAATTTTACCTTTTAAACATGGGGATAAAACTTTTTTAAACGATTTTATTGCAGATTTAATGTTTAAATTTGGAAAAGATGTTATTAATAAGGCAGATTTTATTGTGCCAGTTCCAATAAGTTTTATTAGGTTATTAAAACGTAAATATAATCAAAGTGCGTTAATTGCATCGGCCATATGCGCAAAATCAGGGAAGGCTTATTTGGGTGCATTAAAAAGGATCAAATTTACAAAATCACAAGGACATTTACCAGAAAAAGAAAGAATAGCAAATGTTAAAAATTGCTTTAGTTTAAATAAAAATTTTTTGAATAAAATTAAGGATAAAAATATTTTATTAATTGATGATGTTTTTACAACAGGGGCAACGGTTAATGAATGTGCAAAGGTTTTAAAACAAAATGGCGTAAATAAAGTTTTTGTTTTAACTCTGTGCAAAGTTTGTTAAATCTGTTGCAAAAAATTGTTCGTATCATTTAATATGCTTTTATGAAAAATATATCATCAGATAAATCTGCAATATTTGCGCTTTCGTCCGGGCAAGGGAAGGCAGGGATAGCAGTTTTTCGAATTTCTGGGGATTACGATTGCATTTTAAATGTGTTGAGAGCAATGACAAGGTTAGATATTAACAAAGTTATATCAAAGCCTAGATATGCATTTTTTACATCCATTTTTCACTCTGTCACGCATGAAAAAATTGATGATGCATTGATTCTTTTTTTTCCATCCCCTTATTCTTTTACGGGTGATAATGTGCTTGAACTCCAAACCCATGGTGGAATTGCAACCGTGCAAGTAATTTTAAATTCTCTGCCAAATATTCCAAATTTAAGATTGGCTGAAAAAGGGGAATTTACAAAACGTGCATTTTTCAATGGTAAAATAGATTTATTACAAGTAGAAGGATTATCCGATTTAATAGATGCAGAAACAGAGCAATCAAGGAAACAGGCATTAACACAGTTAAATGGTAGTTTTTCATCAAAACTATTAAAAATTAAAGATCAACTTGTTTATATTTTGTCCCTTGCAACGGCACAAATTGATTTTCTAGCAGATGAGATAAACAGTAAATATTCAAATGATGTACAAGACCAAATTATTAATTCAGCAAAAGAATTATTACAAAATTTAGAAAAAATTTTAAACAATAATATTGGAGAAATAATCAGGTCCGGGGTTTTTGTTGCAATCATTGGGGCCCCAAATGTTGGGAAATCATCCCTGTTTAATGCATTAATTGGACATGAAAAATCAATAATATCATCAATTCCCGGGACAACGCGCGATATTGTAGATGTACGAATAGATATTGATGGAATTGCGGTTGAATTGGCAGATACGGCAGGATTACGCGAAACGGCCGATATCATAGAAAGTGAAGGAATAAAAAGGGCATTAGTTGTTGCAGAAAAATCAGATTTGAAAATATTGGTATTAGATGGGGGTATTCTTCCAAATCAAATAAAGCCAGATAATAATACAATTATTGTTATTAATAAAATTGATTTAATCCAAAATTTAGATAAATCAAAATATCCTGTGGATAGTATTTTTATCTCCGCCAAAACGGGGGATGGGTTGGATAATTTAAAAGAACATTTATCTAAAAAAATACAAGATAAGTTTAATCATCAAAGTGGCGAAGTTTTTATAACGCAAGAGCGTCACAGACAAGCAATAAAAAATATGGTTCATTTTTTAAAAGAATTATTAAATATAAGCAAGATGGATGGTACTTTGGACTTACAAGCAGAAAATATAAAACTTGCTTTAAATGAAATTGAATACTTAACAGGAAAACTTTATTTTAATGAATTATTGGATAATATATTTAATAATTTTTGTATAGGTAAATGATTTTAAGATGCATAAGAATATAGAATTATTTTTGAAAATGTTGGATGTTTTTGCACTTAAAAATCCAAATCCTAAATCAGATTTGAAATATGTTAATCCATATACTTTTACTGTATCTGTTTTATTATCAGCACAATCAACAGATAAGGGTGTAAATGCGGCAACAAAAGATTTATTTATGTCCGTTGATAATCCAAAATCTATGCTTGATTTTGGAATTGACAGATTAAAAGATAAAATAAAAACAATTGGACTTTATAATAACAAGGCAAAAAATATTATCAGTTTATCAAAAATATTGGTAAGTAAATTTAATGGGAATATTCCAAATAATCTTGAAGATCTGGAAAGTCTTCCAGGCATTGGGCGAAAAAGTGCAAATGTAATTATGAATGAAATTTATGGGGCAAAAACAATTGCGGTTGACACCCACGTAATTCGTCTAGTAAATAGGTTTGAATTATTTGATTTAGCAGATGAAAATATTTCAAAAATTAATACAGAATCCCCACTTGAAATTGAAAAATTATTAAATCAAATTACGCCTGATAAATATAAATCACGTGTTTCAAATTGGCTTGTACTTCATGGGAGATATATTTGTAAAGCAAAAAAGCCAGATTGCGAAAATTGTCCAGTCTCTCATTTATGTATTTTCAAAAAATAATGTTTGTTTCTTGACACTTTACCCCCCCCCACCTGTAGTATTTATAATAAATTTTGTAATCGTATTTTGGGTAAAGAGTAAGTAAAAAACGGGAAGACGAACTTCCCGGTTTAAATTATGAAATCTATTTTAAATAAATTTCTTATTGACTACTAGACTTTTAATTCCAACACGTACATTATGTATTATTATATTTAATAAGTCAAGATATTATAAGGTGATATAGACATGGGATATAAATTTGCTTTCGATTTGGGGACAACATCTCTTGGATGGGCGGTTGTTGAGATTGACGATAATAAGAATGTTAAAAATTTAATTGATATGGGGGTTAGGATATTTTCTGATGGAAGAGAACCTGATAGTTCAAAAACATTTTGTGCAGATAGAAGGGAAAAAAGATCCGCGCGTAGACGTCATGATAGAATTTTGCAAAGAAAGCATAAATTATTGTCTATTTTAAAAGATAATGGTATGGATTTTGAAATAGATAATAGAAGTCCATATAAATTACGTGCGAATTCCGTAAATGAAAAAATAGATAAATCAGATCTTGGCAGAATATTATTTCATATATGTCAAAGAAGGGGATTTAAGAGTAATCGAAAAGATTTAAAAAAAGATAGTGGTGGAAAATTAAAATCTGCAATTAATAGATTATCTGATAAATTAAATGGTAATACATTGGGGCAGTATTTGTATGAAAGGCTTAATAATAAAGGGAAGGCCAGATTTACATCAGATGAGGAAATTAAAAAATCTTCAAAGGATTCTGATTTTACTTATCCAACAAGAGAAATGTATGAATATGAATTCAATAAAATATGGGAGGTGCAATCAAAATATTATCCGGAATTAAACAATGTTTTAAAAGATAAAATTTATAAGGCTATTTTTGACCAAAGGCCATTGGCACCACAAGAAAGGGGCAAGTGTGCTTTTGAAAAAGATGAGTACAGAATTTTTAAAGTTAGTCCCCTGTTTCAGGAATTTAGAGTCCTTCAAACAGTTAATAATATAAGAAGTTATATTGATGAAAGACACCAAAAAGTGGAAATTTCTAAAGCTCAAAGAGATAAATTAAAAAATGTTTTATTAACAACTTTTGAAGGCGTTAATAAGGATGGTAAGTTAAATTCTTCGAAAATAAAAAGTATTATGGGGCTAGATAAAAACAGCATAATAGATTTAAAAACAAGAGTTAAAAAGAGTAAAAAAGAAGATCAGACAATTTATTCAAATACGACTGCATTTTTAATGTCGAAACCTGAACGCTTTGGGCAAATTTGGTTCGAATTACAAGAAAAACAGCAAACTGAAATTATTGATAAATTATTAAGTAATGATACTGATGAAGATATTAAAAACTTTTTATATGAAAATTATAATTTATCAGATGATCAGATTGATAGTATTCTGATGGCTCCAATTGAAGAGTCTGTTGGATCGTTATCTGCCAAAGCAATTGAAAAAATAATTCCATATTTAAGAGATGATTTACTATACAGCGAAGCATGTGAAAAGGCAGGATATAATCATTATGATATAACGGATGGAGGAGTACTTTCTAAACTTCCATATTATGGGGAGGTATTGCCAGAATCTTGTATCAAAAATAAAAAGGATAATAAAAATACAAGTACGATAGAAGAGGAGCAGAAATATGGACATATTTCAAATATTTCTGTGCATATTGCCCTTAATCAATTGAGATTAGTTGTAAATTCGTTGATTGATAAATATGGAAAACCTGATATGGTTGCAATTGAAACAGCACGGGAATTAACGGCAGGGGAAAAAGAGCGGCGCAGAATAGAGCGAGGACAGAAAGATAATTATAACAAAAATGAAGAAGTCAAAGAGAAATTAAAAACAGATTTTAATATAATTTCCCCATCAAGGGATGATATTCAAAAATATAAATTATGGGAAGAGTTATCAGATAATCCACTAAACCGGAGGTGCCCATATACTTTAAAGATGATTGGAGAAAATGAATTATTTTCAAATCAAATAGAAATTGAACATATATTACCATTTTCTAAAACGGGTGATGATAGTATGGCAAATAAAACACTATCATATAGATCTGCAAATCAATATAAAGGTAATAGAAGCCCGTATGAAGCATTCCATGATCAAGACAATTGGGATCAAATTTTTGAAAATTCCCTGACCTTACCAAAAAATAAACAATGGCGTTTTAGGGAAGATGCTATGGATAAATGTAAAACATTGGAAAATAGGGCTTTAAATGATACAAGACACATGACACGAATATCGGTTAGATATTTACAAATATTATTTGAAAAAGATAAAAAGAAAGGTTGTGTTTATGGGATACCTGGTAAGTTAACATCCATTATGCGTGAGATTTGGAATTTAAATTATTTTAAAAATAAAGATGATGAATCTACATACAGGGGAAATCATATACACCATGCAATTGATGCTTTTGTTATTGCTTGTATAGGGCGTTTTAACCTTCAGCTTCTTGCAGATAATGCCGATTTTATAGAAAAGGAATCATCCGGATATAAAGATCGAGAAGAATGGATCAGAAAATTAATATTATGCAGAGGCAGAAATTTTAAACCATATGCAGATTTTAATATTAAAGAATTTAAAGACAGGACAGAAAACGTAACAATATCATATAAGCCAAATATTAAAGATCCAAAAACATTAAATTCAACGATTGGATCTTTACATGAGGATTCCGCATACAATTTATTAGATTTTGCAAAAGATGATAAGGGAAATTATACAAATGATACGAAGGCAATTTTTGTAAAATGTAAAAACAAAAAATCAATTGATTTTTTAAGATATATTCCGATTTTTAAAAATAAATCTGATAAGAAGGCATATTATAAAGCTTATGAAAATTGGTATATAAATAAAGATAGGTATAAAGGAAATGAGCGGACCCAATTATTAAATATTTTACGGGAAAAAGCAAAACAAGCATATAAATGGTTTGTAGGTGGTGCGAATTTTTGTTTTGATATTTATCAAATCAATCCAAATGATAAAAATAAAAAAGAGGCGGGTAAATGGAAGTCTGAAGTAATGTCAAATTATATGGCAACCCTTAATAAAGGAGTTCCGATGTGGAAGAAAAAATATCCAACCGCAAGATTGGTTATGCGATTAAGACAAAATGATATGGTAAAGGCCGAATTTAACATAAATGATATCCATGATAATTTAAAAAGTTCTTATTTGAAAACAGATGAAAATGGTAGCTTTATGAATAAGTTTAAGAATAATCAGGATACAATTGAGGTTATTTTAAAAGTCAAAAAAATAGCTCAAGCCTATAATACAATATATTTTCGTCCAGACTTTATAACAAGAGATGAGAACGATACAAAAAGTTGGCCAGTTACATCACTTGATAATTTTATTAAACATAAAATACGTAAAGTTTATGTATCCCCAATAGGTGAGGTTTTCGATAATGGATTTGACAATAAATGGATGAAAATTGATAAATAATATAATTGAAATTGCAACGGACAATAAAGAGTTATCTTCATATCGTGGATTTTTAAGAATCAAAGAAAAAGGAGAGATTATACAAGATCTCTCTTTTGATTCCATTCATTCTATATTTATTACAGGACATGGCATTATATATACAAGCAATTTATTACAAAGTTTATGTGAGTATGGAATTCCATTAATTGTTTGTGGAAAAAATTTTTTACCTTGTGGTATGTTGATATCATTAATTGGGCAACAAAGGCAGATGGATATTCAACATATCCAAATTAATACAACAAAACCTTTTCAAAAACAATTATGGGCAGAAATTGTTAAAGAAAAAATTAAAAATCAATCAAGAGTTTTGGATTTGTTTAAAAAAGTAAACAAAATAAAAACATTTCATAATGAGGTATTATCAGGAGATTCAAAAAATATAGAGGGTGTGGCAGCAAGATTATATTTTTCAAATTTATTTGGGGATGATTTCATTCGCGATACTAATAAAATAGGCATCAATAGTTTTTTAAATTATGGATATGCAATTATTAGGGCAACAGTTGCCCGTTTTGTGGTTGCAAGTGGATTAAATCCTTCTTTTGGAATTAAGCATCATAATAAATTGAATCCATTTTGTTTGGTTGATGATTTAATGGA
>CAUTVF010000038.1:0-9155 GCA_963541805.1 uncultured Alphaproteobacteria bacterium | reverse complement strand
CAGATCACTGCAATCATGGTCGACCTACATATATTAAATTAAAGATTTCAGATATGGACAAATTATTTCACAGGTAATTATTTTAAAATACTTTTTAGAAGTATATATATTTTTCCAACACTACTATCCATCATAATATGAGTTAATATTTTACTTTTTTCAACAGACATGCTGTTTACTATAATGGTATCAAATTCTCTTAAAAAGTTATCAACAGATGTGTGAAATGTATTATTATTTTGATACATCTTTTTTAAACTATCTTTATTTAGTGCGGAAACTTCTTTTACAAGGTATTTCATAAACACAGTTCGATTTCCATTATAATATTTATCCCATAATTCTGATTGGACATCATTTGAAAATATTTTTGTTATATCAACAGATATTTCTGATAATTTATTTGTTATAATACTTATATCATTTAACGATTCAGGGAGAGACCTTATATTATTAATACTTACACTTTCATTTGTAACTTGTAGTGACGGTGAAGTAATAACGGGAATTTCTTTTAATTTAACAGATATTGATTCAAATTTTTTCTCCATATTATTTATAATTTTATCAAGTTCAAGGTTGCGATTTTTTAACATGTTATTTAAATCCAGCGCGGAAAATGACTTCAATTTCTCAATTAAAATATTTAAAGCAGAAAAGTTTTGTTTTAGTTCATTTACTGATGAAACAACGGTAGAATTAATTCCAGATATCTTTGTTGAAATATCAACAGACATATTTTTAAATTTTTCAAATGATCCATCTGTCTCGTTGAAATTCTTTTTTATGACATCAAACATATTATTTGCATTGTTGATAACGTCTGTATGTACCCCTGAAATCGATCCAGATATCTTATCAGATAGTGCAAGAATATTTCCTATAGTCATTGAAATCTTTTTGCCAACATCATCCATTTTGGAAAGCAGCATTTGCGCAGTTTCAGATAAAACATTTGCCTGATGCTTCAACGATGCTTCTCCCAATCTTGTTTGAGTAGAAACAACATTTACTATATCTGATAAATCTGAAGATTGCTTTTTGATTATATTTTCAATATTTTCGGTACTACTTGATACTTGTTTTGTTTTATCGGACAACAAATCAATCCCAGTAATAGCGTTATTTATATTTTGTGATGTCTCATTTGCAAGTTTATTGTACTCAATTGTTGAAGTATTAATTTGTGTGATTACATTAATAAGTTTCTCTAAACTGTTATCTATCGATGCAGATATTTTATTGATTGCACCAATACTTTTATCTCCTGCTTTTTCAATTATATCTGATTTACCATTCAATTCATCGTATAATAACTTGATTGTTTGTAAATCTGTTGCAGTTTTTTTTGATGTGTCATTTAATTTTAAATATAATTTTGCAATTAAATCTTCATAAGATAAAATATCTTTTGTTTTATTGGAAAATATATCTAATAGTTCAACTAAATTATGTGTTTGGAGGTCAATTTGTTTGTTTATTACACTTGCATTATCTGACACTTTGATGGTTGTCGATGTCATTAATTCTAATTGTTTTTTAAGTGAATTAACAGCTCCGTCTGATTCTATTTTAATTGCGCTTGTATAAATTTTAAATATATCTTGGACTCTGTTTGAAATATTTTGTAATTCAGATTCTGTATTCTCCCTTATCATGTTACTGACTTTTTTAATTGTTTCACTATCCTCACTAAGTAAATTTTTCAAAAAAGGGTATAACAGCTCTTGTTCATATTTAATAGATGCAATTCGATCAATAAAATATGCAATTAAAAACAATATTAATATTGGAATAAAAATAATTCCTATGATACCAATTATTTGCAATACATCTAATCTTATATTTATAAATTTATAAAATGAATATAATGTCAAAAGTGTCCAAATGATTGAAAAAAGCGATACAATTTTGTAATAAAAACTAAAATTATTTTTGTTCTTCTTGTTATTATTTTGAAATTGTGAAAGTGGTTTTAAATCTGTATAACTCAATGATCCCATTGGCAATGTAGGATCATCCATAATTGTATCATTTATGACATTACTTTTTGGCAGAATTATATTTTCTTGTTCATTTGATTCTATTTTAAATAAATTAAAATTATCGGTTTTTGCCATTGCAATTATTCCAATATATCCCTACACTTAGGATCATAGTAAAATGTAAAGTATTCGCAATATAAATACAACATAAAAATAAAAAGGTAGCGTCGTGTTTTCATCACTTACAAAAAAATTATCTTCAGTTTTTGAAAAATTATCGCTTAAAAAATATATAACAGAAAATGATATTGATATTGCAATACGTGAGATTCGTATTTCTTTACTAGAGGCTGATGTTAATTTAGAGGTAATTAAGCAATTAACAGATAAATTAAAATCATCAATTGTTGGCGAAAAGATTTTAAAAGGAGTCAATCCAGTCCAACAGATTATTAAAATTGTAAATGATGAAATTGTTAAAATTCTCGGTGAAACAAGTGCGGATTTACATATTGATCCATCTCAATTGAATATATTTTTAATTGTCGGTTTGCAGGGGAGCGGCAAAACAACAAGTGCTGCAAAACTTGCAAAATATTTATTTGATAAATATAAATTAAATGTATTGACTGCATCATCTGATGTTTATCGTCCTTTTGGACGGGAACAGTTGGAAACCATCTGCTCGCAAAATAATATTGCAACACTTCCGATTATTTTTGATGAAGCCCCAATTGCAATTGCAAAACGTGCATTAGATTTTGCAAAACAAAATAAATTTAATGCTCTTGTTTTTGATACTGCTGGTCGTATGCAAATTGATGAAAATTTAATGAATGAAATTTGTGATATAAAAAAGATATTATCGCCAAATAATACAATTATTGTTTTGGATTCAATGGTTGGACAGGATGGATTAAATATTACAAAATCATTTAATGATAAATTGCAATTAACTGGATCGATTTTAACAAAAATTGATAGTGATTCTCGTGCCGGTATTGCGCTTTCTTTGAAAGCAGTTACGAGTGTTCCCATTCAATTTTTGGGTGTATCTGAAAAAATTGATGGACTGGAGGTATTTCATCCAGATCGTATTGCTGGCCGTATTTTGGGAATGGGCGACATTGTATCTTTGGTTGAAAAAGCTCAAGAAAAGATTGATGAAAAAGCAGCTGAACAAATGGCAAATAAAATGTTCAGTGGTGATTTTGATTTAAATGATATGCTGACCCAAATTAGGCAAATGAAAAAAATGGGATCTATCAGTGGAATAATGAAATTTTTGCCAGGTATGGGGCGAATTCAAGATGCGATTAGAAATTCTGGAATAAATGATGATACATTCAAATACCAAGAGGCAATAATTTTATCTATGACACAAAACGAGAGAAAACATCCAGAAATAATTTTTGCATCACGAAAGAAACGAATTGCAAAAGGAAGTGGAACAACAATTTTTGAAGTTGATAAGCTATTGAAACAATTTGAAAAAAGTAAAAATATGATGAAACAAATGCAAAAAATGGGTGGATTATCCGGGATGATGGACATGATGAAAAAAATGCAAGATAGCGGAGATTTGCCAAATTTTTAACTATTTTGAAGTAATTAATCACTAGCTTAAATACATTTTACAGTTTTCTAATTGTGAATGTTCCATCGGGATTATCCGTGATAGTGTAGCCTTTTTCTTGTATCTCTTGTCGAAGTTTATCAGATTCTGTAAAGTTTCTATTTGCTTTTTCCTGTTTTCTTAAATTCGCAATCTTTAGAATATCATTTGGGATTTCGCAATTGCTACTGATATTAATATCAAATAAACGTAACCCTAAAACACTATCTACATAATTAATTAAAAATATTTTTTCGTTATCTTTTATATTACTGCTGTCAATTACCTCTCGAAGTAATACAATTGAAGTTGCTGTTCCCATGTCATCAAGTAAATAATCATCAAACTTGTTTACAAAACATTTTCCAGTTTCCGATAATTCATCATAATTATTAATTACTGGTAAATTATTAGTACTATTTTTTATATCAGAAATTTTTGCAATAATTCTATTGTATGATCTTTCTGCATCTTTTAAAATTTGCCATGAGAATTTCATTTCTGCGCTGTAATGCGAAAGTAAAAATAGGTATCTTAATACAATAGGATTGATTTTTCGATCTTCAATTGAATTAATTGTTACAATATTACCCAGCGATTTACTCATCTTTCCATCTGATAATTGTAAATGGTTGTTATGTATCCAATAATTTACTGTTTGTTTTTTATGAATTGCCTCGTTTTGTGCAATTTCATTTGTGTGATGTACTGGTATATGATCAATTCCACCTGTGTGAATATCAAATGGAAAACCTAAATGTGCCAGTGACATAACAGAGCATTCCAAATGCCATCCTGGAAAACCAATTCCCCAAGGACTTGTCCATTCCATTTGCCTTTTTGCCCCTGTTTTTGGTGAAAATTTCCACAATGCAAAATCAGATTTATTTTTTTTCTGATTTAATCCTGCAGTTACTCTTTTTCCAGCTTCTAGTCCTTTTATATCAAGCCCTGCCATTTTTCCGTAATCTGGTAATTTTGATGTGTCAAAATAAACACCATCATCTGTTATGTATGTAAAGCCCTCCTTTTCTAATTTGCTTACATATTCAATTTGATCCTTAATATAGTCTGTTGCTTTGCATATTATATCTGGCTTAATAACATTTAATTTATTTGTATCGGAAAAATATATGTCAGTGTATTTTTTGGCGATATCCCAAACGGTTAAATTTTCACGCTTTGCGCCCATCTCCATTTTATCATCTCCTGAATCCGCATCATCTGTTAAATGTCCAACATCGGTAATATTCATAACAGATTTCAATTTGTACCCCGCAAATTTCAGTGTTCTTCGAAGTACGTCTGCAAACACTGCAGCACGCATATTTCCAATATGAGCATGAGAGTAAACTGTAGGTCCGCATGAATACATAGTAACTATCGGATCATCTGATTTATCAATTGGAATAAATAAATCTTTTTTGTGTGTAAGTGTATTGTATAAGTATAAATCTTTTGTCATTTTATTAATTGTATTACCGAAAACTTATCATATAATCACATACTAGTACAACATCATTTAATAAACAAAGAAAAAATATTTAGTTAAATATATATTTATCTGGTATGGGAAAAATAAATCATATTTCATAGAAGTAGAACCATTAATTTATCATGGTTTAACCCCGCCGATCATTACGAGATAAGTGGAATTTTATTGAAAATAGAAGAGTAGAGATTGATTATATTTTAGTATATTTCATATTTGTTTAAATTTTGTCTTTAATTATTTTATTACTGTAGTAATGTTACGATAATCTTATTTAAAGAATTTAATTTTTAGATATGTTAAAAAAATTAATTACATATTTAATAATATTTTCAATGATACTATCCAATAGTATTGTGACCTTTGCCCAAAGTATACTCCATAACATTATTATAGATAATACGTCCCACAATAATGGAACTGGACCAAATATAACAAACAGTAAAAATGTAGAGGTATTAAATATAGTAAAACCGACAAATAATGGGGTATCACATAATAAGTTTGTTAAATTTGATGTCGGTCAAAATGGATTAATAATAAATAATATGAATATGCAACAATATACTCCAAGTAAAAAGAGTGTATTAAGTGGTGAACATATAGAATTTAATCGAAATCTGGGTACAGGAAATGCAGCAAAAATAATATTAAATGAAATTACCGGAAATACCATATCAAATTTAAAAGGTTATACAGAAATTTATGGGCAGAAAGCCGATTATATACTGGCCAATCCGAATGGTATTACTTGTGTTGGCTGTGGTTTTATTAATACTGATAGATTGGCACTAGTAACGGGAAAACCCAATATAGAAAATGAAGTAATAAAAGATTTTCAATTATCTTCATCAGGGCAAATAAAACTTGATAATATGGAAATTATTGGTAACAGTGCCGCCGATATAGTATCAAGAGTTGTGAAAATTGCAGGTATTATAAAGTCAAAAGGAAATATAAATATACTGACTGGTAATGACAGTTATAATTTTAAAAATAGTACAATCAAATCAAATAAAATAAGTGGAAGTGGGGTTTCCATTGACAGTGCAGCTCTTGGTGGAATATATGCAGGTGGAATCAGAATTGAAGCAACAGAAAAAGGATTAGGGGTAAATATAGAAAATGAATTAATAGCAGATACAAGTAAAATAGAAATTACTGCAGATGGGAACATCAAACTTAAATCTGGTATAACAAAGGATTCTGTTAAAATAAAATCACTATCTGGGAAAATTAATCATAGTAATGGAACAATATATGCTGAAAATCTTGTATCCATTATATCAAAAAAAGGAATTAACTTATCAGATATTAAAAGTAAGAGTATAAAGATAACATCAGATGGGAGTATTACCAATAATGGTAAAGTAATATCTATGGTTGGTTTATTGTTAAATGCATCAAAGGATATAATAAATAATTCTGAAATACAAAATCATGGTAATAAGTTAGAGATAAATGTAGGTGAAAACTTAATAAATAAAGGTAAAATATCATCAATAAATCAACTGTATTTAAAGGCTGATAAAGGTATAACAAATATCGATGAAATTAAATCTGGTATTGGTTTGTATAAAACAAATGGTACGATAAATAATTATGGAAAAATTTTATCATTAAATGCTTTGACCTTTGATGCTAATAATGACTTTGTCAACTATGCATTCAGTAATATTCTATCAGCTGGAGAAATCTTATTTAAAATTGGCCGAAATATCGTAAATTACAGATCAAATATTTTTGCAATGAAAGACATAAGATTTATTGGAAAAGATGGGATTATTTTATCAAATAAAGATAAAATATTAAAGTTAAATGGAAATTTGGAAAATATATATGCAAATCCGTACGTATCTTATCAAAAGATTGCTGAAGATTCAAATTCTGTGGATAATTCCGATGTACAATATAATTCATCAAATACTTTAAATAGCAGTACGGGTATATGGAGCGGATTGAATTATAAAAAAGTTAATGAGCTTGCAAACATAGCCGGAAGAATCGAAAGTAAAGGCAATATAAATATAAGTGCAGATAAATTAATAAATAAGGGTATTGATTATAATACAGGTAATAATGGATATGTTACTGAAACAGAACATTTAAGAGAAAAAGCAGATTTAGGTGCTGGTTTTATGATGTTATGGTTTACTAAACCAACAGAAATAAAATATAACACTTTTAATTCACATATATTATCTGGCAAAGATTTAAAAATTGATGCCAATATTATATTAAATCAAAGTTCAACATTATCTTCGAATAATGATTTATTTATAAAAACGTCGTATTTAGTAAATCGAACATCAAATTATGTTGCGACATTTAATCAGTATTGGGAAAAAGTATCTAAGGATAAAAAGTGGTATCAAATCCATAAAAAGCATAAAACTGAAAATATTACAACTTTTTATCAAAAACGTATTTATTCGAATATAAAATCATTAATAAAGGCAGGGAATAATTTGGTGCTTGATGCTGGTGAGGGTAAGATAGTAAACGATCAAATAGAAGACACAAAAGGAATAATTCCAAGTAATATTACTGAAACAAAAATAAACAATAATATAGTGAAAATTGATATAAATTTGCCAATTGGTGATGGATTGTTTAAAAGGGCAGATGGTAACTCAAAATATTTAGTTGACAGTGATAAAACACTGTTAAATCCCGATTGGTTTGCAGGTAGTGATTACTTTTTCGATAAAGTTGGTGGTAATACAACAAATGAAGTAAAAATATTGGGTGATCCGGCATATGAAACACGATTGATAATGGATAAAATACGGGAGAAAACAGGAAAGAATTATTTAGATAATAGCGGGAATATATCCAGTGATATTGATCAGATGAAGAAATTATATGATAATGCAGTGTCGGAAAAAGATAGGTTAAATTTAACTGTTGGTATTGCATTAAGTGATGAGCAAGTTAAACAGTTAAACAAAGATATTATATGGTATGTTGAAAAAGAAATAGATGGAAAGAAAGTATTAGTTCCCGAACTGTATTTGGCAAAAGCAACATCGGATAGCATTAAAACAGATAATGTAGGTTCAACAATTTCGGGGAAAAATATAAATATAAAAAGTAAAAATGTAGAAAATTCAGGGACAATATATGCAAAAAATGATTTAAAAATATATTCTGAAAAATTATTAAATGAAAGTGATAATATTCATCAATCAATAATAGAATCAGGAAAAAATTTAGAAATAGAAACTAAAGACATAATAAATAAAAGCGGATTAATCAAAGGTAAAACAGTAAACATAAAAACAGAAAATTTGATAAATGAAAGTAAAGTATATGAAGAAGGATATAGTGAAAATAGTGCAATGTATAAGCATCAAGAATTGGGATATACCGCAAAGATAGAAGGTAGTGATAACGTAAATATAACATCAAAAGAAAAGATAATAAATAAAGGTTCGGTTATAGAAAGCGAGAAAGATATATTATTGAAATCCAAAGATATCATAATGGATGTTGTGAAGTTATATGATGAAAAGGAAGATGTAACATATGATAAGAAAAGATTTTCAAAAACAGAGAAAAGAATAAAGGAATCAAAAGAAAAGAGTATTAAATCGAATATAAAAGCTAAAGGAAATATAAATATAGCGGCTGAAAAGGATATAATAAGTATAGGAAGTAAAATAGATTCAGAAAAAGAATTATTATTAGAGGGCGATAACGTATATTTATTAAGCGAGATAGATAAAGAATATAAATCAAAAACAGAACATAAAAGGAAGATAGATATAGGAAGTGCAATCGCATATACTGCCGGGACAGTTGCAGTGGCAGCAGTAACATCAGGGACAGGAGTTGGGGCAATGGCAATGGCGGTAGGATCTGGAGTGTTGGGAGGAATGCAATTTAAAAAAGGAAAGATAACAGAAAAAGAAACATATGATGAAAAAATAGTATCAAATGAGATATATGGGGAAAAGGTAAAAGTAAAATCAAGAAAGGATATAGTATCAGAATCAACAAGATCAAATAAAGAAATAGAATATGAACATAATGGAAGATTAGAAAAAGTAGAGATAGAAGA
>CAUTVF010000037.1:0-9401 GCA_963541805.1 uncultured Alphaproteobacteria bacterium | reverse complement strand
GAATTAAGCATCATAATAAATTGAATCCATTTTGTTTGGTTGATGATTTAATGGAAATATATCGGCCAATTGTTGATGTAAAAGTTTATCAAATATTTAATGGAACTGATGAATTAAAAGAGTTAACCCCAGAATATAAAAAGGCTTTATCTGAAATAATTCATATAGAAATTTTTAATGGAAAAGGTTTTTCAGAATTAATTAGTATTATACAAAACGATATTTGGAATTTTGTTGCATCTTTAAAAGAGAAGAAAAATAAATTAAATTTTAATAAATATTTAATCAAAAAATAATTTATGACAAAACAATATTTTAAAACATCAGGGTTAAAATATATGTGGATGATGATAATGTTTGATTTGCCGACAGACACACAAAATGAAAGAAGTAAAGCATCAAAATTTAGAAATTTTTTATTAGATATTGGATTTGAAATGACACAATACTCTGTATATGTCAGATTTACAGGCACAAAAGAAAATTCACAAAAATATATTAAACAAGTGAGAGAAAATAATCCATGCACAGGAGATGTATGTATTTTATTTTTTACGGATTATCAATTTGGGGAAATAATACATTTAGATAAATTGGATGAACCTCAAAAATTACGAAAGCGTCCAGATCAATACCAGTTATTTTAAAATTAAAAAATCGATTTTTTAATAAGAGTACGAATCGAAAAGTTCTGTTTTAATTTTAATAAAACCCAGCAAAACCCTTGAAAATCTGGGGTTTTTGCCGGATGTCTATAACAGATTGGAATTAAAAGTCTAGTAGTAACTCAGTTACACCAATTGATCCACCATTACCACTATAACAGATTGGAATTAAAAGTCTAGTAGTAACCTTTCTTTCCATTTCTTTTTAAAGTATTTACTATAACAGATTGGAATTAAAAGTCTAGTAGTAACAGAGAAAGTTTGAGGAGCATGGATATGTGACTATAACAGATTGGAATTAAAAGTCTAGTAGTAACCTGGTATGTCCCTACTCGTTTATTGATGAACTATAACAGATTGGAATTAAAAGTCTAGTAGTAACAGAGACAATTTGTAACTGATGAACGTTTATCTATAACAGATTGGAATTAAAAGTCTAGTAGTAACTGAATTGCAGTGTTTGACATATTAGCTTCACTATAACAGATTGGAATTAAAAGTCTAGTAGTAACCTACCTTGTTTGATAATTATTGCTTTTTCGCTATAACAGATTGGAATTAAAAGTCTAGTAGTAACCTAGCATTACTTGAACCAATTACTCCAACACTATAACAGATTGGAATTAAAAGTCTAGTAGTAACAAAGGTTGAGGTATTATTTAAATGGCGATACTATAACAGATTGGAATTAAAAGTCTAGTAGTAATAACTATCTATTTTTAAAGTTTAAAAAGTTATATTTGTGTACCCTCTCATCCATGCCAGAAATTCACCGTATCTTTTTAAACCATTAGAGAGTGTTCTATGAGATGTTATATCTTTTTCTTCATATTCTTTTCGTACTTTAATATCTACTCTGGTACTTCTAGGATCTGGATGTGAAAGTTCTTGAATCAAAGATGTTATTTCTGAATAATCATCAATAGCCCACAGGTTTTTACCAGTGATTTCTATCCCCCAATTAACTGCTACGGTGTATGAATTTGCAACATTATATGTATAATGGCCAGTCCCACTTTTCTTACGAGCCACTTCAACCAAATATTTTTTAAAGTTAGCCATTTTTATATCTTTATTGATATATGAATTATCGTAACTATTCACTGTCAACACTTGTTTTACGTCTTTATTGACACCTGAATTATTATAATTATCTATTGTAGATACTTGTTTGTTACGTAAGGAATAGATGACTTCTTCAATTTTTTCTTTACTCTTTTCAGAAGCACCTATTTTTGAAAGAAGTATTATTAAATTATGAAAGTCATCTTTTGATAATTTATTAATATTGTCAACATTATTATGGACATTTCTATTTCTTAAGTAATTTAATTTTTTTATTAAATAAAAAAGCTCCTTATCTTTGTCAAATAAGCGTTTATAATAAGA
This sequence comes from uncultured Alphaproteobacteria bacterium, assembly GCA_963541805.1. Classification (GTDB taxonomy): domain Bacteria; phylum Pseudomonadota; class Alphaproteobacteria; order Rs-D84; family CASDRH01; genus CAUTVF01. Next base: position 7,347 of record CAUTVF010000037.1, on the reverse strand, counting down.
AATAACTCTCCACAAAGAACTTATATCTAAGTCCTGTAATTTATTCCACTTATGATCATAATAACCACTATTTTTTTCAAGTGCTAGTTTTATATTATTCCAATAATTTTTACCAACTGTACCTTGCAAAAAACTATCCAACCAACTTGCAAGTTCAGGTTGAATTATTTCATTTAAAACCTTGAAAAATTCATTATTTATACATGTATGCATAACCATCCCTTATTCATTTATCTGTCATAATCTTTCGAAACTTCCAGTATATTATTTTTATCTTTAGTTAATTATCAAAACTTATTAACAATGATATGTTTGTTAATAAATCATGATTTGTACCATGCTATAAATTTTCCTTAACCTTTTCAATATATTTTTCCATTATAAAATCTTCGATATCATTACGATTATTAAAGTCAAACCATAATTTGCTATTATGTTTTAATTCTCCAATTATTGCATCACCACGCTTTTGTTTATTAAGATATTCTTCCCATGATTTACAAAAATAATGATTAATCCGTATTTTTTTTATTGTAAATGGATTATTTTTGTGGCTGTAAATTTTTCGGTAATTTTCATCAACTGGATAATAATTTTTGTAAACGTATGGTTTATGCACGTCCATACCAACACAGAAACGAGGGTTGATAATACTTTTAATTTCCATATTACGGATGAAATTATCGTTTGCGCGTTTTGTAAAACGCTCAATTACCAATCCATTTTGCTTTGTTTTATATCCACTACTGCCATACATTACCCAATGAATTGAAAGGCCAGAATATTCATCGTAGTCTTTCAAAATTTCCAGTATATTATTTTTATCTGTTGGTATTATAAACTCATCGATATCAATATATGCCAACCATTTTGTATCATATTTATGTTTAAACAAACAATCATTATAAATATTCCGTTGTTGTCCAGTACCGGGCCAATACGTATATTCAACGGTTCCAGATTTAATGTATGGTAATAAAGTTTCTTTTAAGTTGTCATTTGATTCATTATCATAGATATAAAAGTGCTCCACCCCAACCAGTTTATGAAATTCTATCCATTCTTTTATGTATAGAGCTTCATTTTTAACACAGGCACAAATTGAAAGTTGATATTTAAATTTAAAAGTATCCTCAGCTCTAATGTCTTGTTTTATTGTTAAATAATTTTTTATGTATTGAAAAAAATATCCATCGCGGATTATGTGTCGAAGCGACCGTGAGTAAATAAATAAACAAATAAAACTTCGAAAGCTACGTTTAATTTTACCAAAATTCATGTTCATATATGCTCACACATATTTAAATATTTATCAATATTTTATTTAGTGTAATTGTATTGCTTGATATCAAAGTTACCCATACCTATCATTAAAATAAGTATATTCTATCAATAAACAGAGAAGTTAAAAATTGGAAACAATCACTGCATGCATGCAACGATGTCGAAGATGATATCATGTTAAAATACATCCCATTAATAAAAGAAAAACTTAAGAAACGTAGTTAATTAATAATTATTTTTGTATAATAGAATTTAACACAACCATCAATTTATCAATATCCTCTTTACTGTTATATATATGTAAAGAAACCCTGATAAAATCATCATTTCCAGAATTACAAAAACTTCCGCCCCTAACAATTATATTGTAATCATCAAGAACTTGCATAATATCAGATGTACTTACATCTTCAAATTTGAAACTGATAATTCCAAATCCAACCGCACATTTTGCTTTTGCAATTCCATTATTAAATATAATACCCTTCAATTTTGATAAGTTATCAAATAAATACCTGGTTAATTCGTATAAATGTTCTTCAATATTTTTTATTCCAATACTATTTATATAATTGATTGCGGTATTTATCGATAAAATTCCAGGTATATTCAATGTACCTGTTTCATAATTTGTGTTATCGCATTCTTTTGAATATAATATTCCGATTCCAGGGAGGGAAAACATTTTGTGTCCCGAAAAGTACATAAAATCTATACCTAAATTTTGTACATCGACATTGATGTGGCCTATGCTTTGACTTGCATCCAATATAATTTTGCAATTTCCATTTTTAAGTTTGATTTGCTCAGAAAGATATTTAATATTAACCTCCAATCCATAGATATTATGTATGTGTGTTAATATTACGGCCTTTGTTTTTTTGTTAACTTTGTTTATTAAATCGGCTTCTCTATAGTCACCTTCTGGATCTATTATTAAATCTTTTATATAAATATTTCGATTAAATTTTGATTCTAATAAATTAACCAATTGAATCCATGGAGATATTGTCGATTTATGATCTTGTGTACATAATATTATTTCGTCTTTATCTTCCAGTGATTTATAAATTATATCTGAAACAATTTTTGATGATTCTGTCGCTCCACTTGTAAAAATTATATTTTGTTCATTGTATGCATTTATAAAATTTTTAACATTTTCACGTGTTTGTTTTATATCATTTTGTGTTTTTCTGGTATATTTCGAATTACCATGATTTGTCAAAGGGTATTGAAGATATTTGTTAACAATATCACTAACGACATTTGGTTTAATTGTTGTTGTTGCACTGTCTAAATAAACAACATCATTATTTATAATAAAATCAAAATCAGATCTTCTATTTATCATATATATTTAATCTTTTCGTATTTCTGATAAGTGGCATGGACATATCCCTGTATGCAACTATACCCCCGGTTAAAGAATATACATTTCCGCCCTGTTTATTTAAAAAGGCACTATATTTTTTTGATTTATCCCCAACGGCACAAATTAATAAAACAGTTTGGTTGATACCAAATGGTAATCCATTGTCAACAATATCATCAAAATAAATATCGGTAATATTTATTGCATTTTCAATATGTCCATTTGCATATGCAACCCCTCCACGCAAATCAATTATTACTGGATTGTTTTGTTTTATAAAATTTTGAATTTCATCAACACTGATATTTTGTGCATATTTCAAATCATCTTCAGTCATTGTTCTGATTGAATTAACTTTTTTACTTTCATCAAAAATATCAGGTCTGCGTTTCTTAATATAACTTGTATACCATTCAACCCTATCGCATGCAACAAACACCGCATTTATTGGTTTATCTACAGTGTTATCAAGTTTTTTAAGATATTCCAAAGTACCTATAAAAGATCCTCCACTTGTGGGGCCCGCAAGTAAGCCGAGTTTTCTGTTTAACGTTAACATTCCATCAACTGCACTCATTGAACTTACTTCAATAATTTCATCATATAGTTTACTATCAAATATCCCAACTTCATGCATTTCATCACGATTTCTTATTCCTGGGATTGTGTCACCTTTTTCTGCTATGATACCAATCTTTTTAAGATTTGGATTTTTGGTTAACAGGTATTCTACGATTCCCCTTGTTGATCCTGTTGTACCAAGGACCCCAAAGAAATAATCAACATGTCCCAGATCATCAAATATTTCTTTTCCTGTATGTTCAAAATGTGTTTTGGGATTATTTAAATTTGTATATTGGCTTGTATGAAAATATGTATTCGGATTTGCCGTTACAATATTGTTTATGTATGTAATTGGATCATTTGGATCGGTTGGATCTGGACATTCTGACAATCCAGGTAATTCTTCGATTTCTGCACCAACAAGTTTTAGTATATCTTTTTGTTCTGGTATTTTTATTCTGTTTGTTATTGTTTTAAATGGGATGTTAAAAACACTACAAATTACTTGTAATGCTTTTGCTGTATTCCCACTGGATGATTCGATAACGGTTTTATGATCTTTTTGTATATCTTTTATTTCATCTTTAATTAATGCGTATGCTGTTCTATCCTTGATTGATCCAAATGGGTTAAACAATTCGCATTTAACAAACAAATTAATATTTTTTAATCCTGTTATTTTATTATCTATTTTTAATATTGGAGTGTTCCCAATTAATTCGGTAGTATTATTTACTATCATTGTTCATCCTATCGATCATTGGTTCATAATCTGAATCTAAAACATATCTAAATTTATTATCATCTGAAAGCATAACCAATTTAATACCAGTTTTTTGCATAATTGTATTACTTTCATTAAAATCCATGAAATACCCGGCGGTATTTACAAATATCATCAAATCATCTTTTTGTGGTAGATAATTTAAAGATATTTTACGCTTAAAGATAAAATCAGATTCTAAACATAAATTCCCAATTACATAACATGATACATTTTCTGGTTTTATATTTTGTGATATTAAAATGGGGTCCACTAACATTTCTTGTTCCCCAAGTAAAATATTATTTTTATTTATATCCACTCCTACCATCAAATCATTATTTTGTGATAATTTTGTATATGTTACTTGTGCTATATTAATTCCAACCCCATCCAACAAACTTCTTCCAGGTTCAATCATTAATTCGATCATATTTTCGGATAAAATATTTCCAATCGTTCTGTTTTGAAATTTTTCAGATTTATAAGATAAAAGCTCATCCAAAAATTTTTCTTTTGCAACGGGTTCATAATAATTATAAATATTTAATGCCCCTTTTAATGTTCCATTTTCTGCACGTAATCCAAAAGATGCATTATTCCATGTTAAGTTATAATTATTTAATGTATTTTCTTTTATCTCACTGATCCCTTTATCCCAATCTTCTTTGCTTGTTAAATAATTTACTTTAAATCCCCCACCTATATTTAAGACCACAGGATTAAGTCCAATATCATAAGCCATATTGAATAAATCGATTATATTTTCAATTGCAATTACCTTTTCTGTTAAATTAATGGTATCCAAATGGAATGAAAAACCAACAAGATCAACATAATTAATATTATCTTGAATGATCTTAAAAATTGTATTTATTTCATTTATTGAAGTCCCAAACCTACTTTGCTTTTTAATAAATTTATTTGTCATTGACGAAAAATTATTAAGACGAATCAATATTTTTGTTTTAGATTGTTTATTGATTTTTTTATGATATCCGATAATTGTTTGTAATTCTGTTAAATTATCTATATTAAAAATTATATTGTGCCTAAGCCCCAAAATTATAAACATATCATTTTTTGGCCCCGTTGCTTCAATTTTATTTCCGGTAAAGCCACATGATAATGCGTGTTGCAACTCTGCATATGAAGCCACATCAATATTTATACCACTATTCAGAATTTCTTTAACAATTGCAGAAGATTTGTTTGATTTATGGGCATAATAAATACTTCCTTTAACTTCATGTTTTTTAAAAACCGCCTTAAATAGATCAATATTTGTTTTAATTGCATCAGGGAAAATTATATTAAGTGGGGCTTTAAATGTTTTCATTAAATCATTTAAATAATCTTTGTTGTTTAAAAAACTTTGTATTTGGGGGCTTACAATCGGGGTAAAAATCATAATTAATCCAATACCTTGTTATAATTAAAATCTTGATCTATATATTTTGTTAAATCTTCGCCAAAATATTGACTATACCAATCTCCTGCATCATTTATATAAATTTGTTTTTGTGTGTCATAATATTTATCCCAATCTTTATTTGTTGAATCCAACAGGGATTTAATTTTCTTATTTAATTCAATATTATCCGAATTAAAATTTTGCAGTTCTAAATTGTTTCCTTGTTCATATTTTTTAAGATGTTCTGAATAATGTACAAAACCTATAATCACATTCGGATCAATTTGTGATTTTATAAAATTAATATCTTCATCATTGTAAATTTTGTTTGCTATGACATAGTTTTTTACATCGTATTTCTTTGTTAATCTTTCAAAATCTTTGAAAACATCAATACTTTTTCTTGTTGGCTCTACAACGAATATATTTATGTCGGATACATAAAACATTGAGGTGCCGACACTGTCAATTCCTGCGGTTGAATCAGTTACTACATAAAAATTTTTATTATCCAGCAATCGATTGTAAACCAACACGGCATTACCCAATTTACTGTGATAACAATCACACCCAATTTTACCATCTTCATATGTTCCAACGGTTAAAAGAGCCATATTATCTTTAAATGTTGCAAATTTTTTAAAAAATTCATCGTCTATGTTTGGATGTATGAATTTTGATTTGTATGTTACTGGTGTTGTACCAATTATCGGATTTTTTAAATTTACCTTTTCTGGCTCTAGATAAGATGTTATATCTTTAAAAGAATTCCCAATATATTTTGTGTCCATTCCCAAAGATTTTCCTAAATTTACATTTATATCCGCATCAACTGCCAAAACCGGTAAATTAATTCCATTTAAATAATTTATAAATGATGATGCAATTGTTGTTTTACCGCTTCCACCTTTACCTAAAAAAGATACTCTCATTTTATTTACTCCCTTTTAAACATTTATTACATTTACCAGAAATTGTAGTATCAATTAAATTGATACAAAAATTATGTTCCTTTAACATATGATTTTTTAATTTTTCTGCAGTGTCACAAGTAATATGTATTAATTTTCCACAATCTGAACATTTTGCATGAAAATGCTTATTACAATCATTTTGTAAAAATTGATATTCTGTCTCTTTATTATTATTTACAGACGATCTTAATTTGTTATTTTTATTTAATTCATTTAAGACTCTGTAAATAGTTGTAAGTCCAATATTAACGCCATTAATAACACACAAATTCTTTATCTGTGTAACTGTTAGGGAACGCTTTTTATTATCAGATAATAGTTTATATAGATAATCTTTTTGTTTGGTTTTATACATTCTATTTTCAATGCTAGGTATTGTATCCAACAAACAATATAAATCAATATAAAAATGAAAATCATTTTCATTTTTGTAAATTGATATTGTTTTATATTTTATAAACATTTTCATAAAAACTTGATAAATCACTGGGCTAGAATGCAAACAATTATAGAATTAGTATGACATTGTAATAGTAGTGATTATAATTGCTGTAAATGTGGAGTTAAATTTGCTAATACTATTAATAAAACTAATGTCTATTTAGTTTGGTTAGATGGTGGTTTTATTTCTCTTTTTTCTTTATTAGTTTTTATTAAATTGTTTGTTTAACAAGTTGGAAATTATCTAATTGTAATATTCTTTTATTTTATGCTCATATTCAGTTAAAAGATTCTTTGAATAGATTTTTTCCTTTTTTGAATTTTTAACTTTTCTCCAAAGAATAGCAGCTACTTTCAATTTGTTTGAGTAACTACAACTGTTTTCATCTGCACAAAAATCTTTTAAAAATTGATTCCACTGGCAACCAGAATTATCATATTTTGCATAATCTGATTTTCCATAATAAACTTTGAGCATATCTTTTATTGTAAATTTTATATCTTTTTCTCTTTTTACTTTTATCCAAACAGT
>CAUTVF010000036.1:0-9401 GCA_963541805.1 uncultured Alphaproteobacteria bacterium | reverse complement strand
TTATAATTTTTTATTTTTAATTTTTAAATTATAATTTTTAAATATTAAAAAATTAAACTAAATTAACATATAATAAAAATAAAAGGCATTTTAAAATGAATCAAGAATTCGAAGATTTTAAACTCGGCAATAGAATTATTAAAATCCGCAAATGGAAAGTAAGGGATAGATTTGCACTAAAAGAAGCATTAAAAAATGCAAAAAATGAATTTGAGGCAGCAAAAGTATCTCAAAAGATTTTAGTTTTCGATTGTTTGGCAGAGCCATATGCATTGTCAAGAGACGAGCTCGACTATATTTTTGCAATGTTAAGAGCTAAATCAGTTGGTAATATTATAAAATTTGATAAAAATTGTCCAAATTGTGGAATTTCAAAATCCGTTGAAATTAAACTCGATAAACTTTTTAAAACTTCATACGGCGAATTCAAAACAATTAATGTTAACAATATTGTAATTGAGCTCCAAGAAGTAAAAAATATTGAAGCATATAACAAAACACTTGAAGCTTCAAATGAACCGGATTTCGATGATTTCTTATATCACATTAAATCTCTAAATGGTAATGAAAGTTTGGGAATCAATGAACTTAAAGAATTTTTCGAAAATTTGGATATTTCTACAATGGATTCAATTTTTACGGAATTTGATAAAATGAGATTTGTTATTAATTCCAAAGATTTTACTTGCAAATGTTCAAAATGTGGAGCAATTGATACTATTTCATTTGATGAAATTCCAAACATAATTCCAGAAACTTGGTTTAGACGATAAATAAACATAAAGGTAAAAATGTTTTTTCATTATAATTCTATAAGGACTTATACTGGAGCATTGCTTAGTTTATTTAATAATATTGAGACTCGAGTTCTATTAAGTTCCGGTGAATATCACTACCAGCCAATTCCAATTGAATATTCAAATCAAGAAAGAGCCACAATTTTAAATGGCCTTTCAAATGATCAAATTTTTAATGGAAATACACAAGTTTTACCGAGAATGATTTTGTTATTTACCGGACTAACAGTTAATAGGCAGCGCGAACATTCTAAATTTATAAAATTTAAATTCAAAAATAAAACATATCAATATAATTCAATTCCTGCTGATTTCGGCTTTTCTGTTATTGCTCAAGCAAGAGGAATGACAGAAGCATCTATGATAATTGAGCAAGTTATGACATATTTTAATCCTTCATATAATATGAAAATTTATGAATTGCCAATCGAAGGAAATGATTATACTTCCGTTATTTTAACTTGTGAATCCGTTTCAGTGGATCAACAAGATGCCTCAACAGATCAATATTCAACAAATATTGTTACAATTACATTTGATTTAAATGTAAGAGGTAATTTATATCCGGTTATAAGAGATGCTGATTTAATTGAAAAAATTCAAATATTTTTGTCTGCTCCGGATGGTGAAGGAAATCCAAAAAGGGTTAATTCCGATTATTATAATATAAAAACGGATACAAAATTTCATAATTTTTATTATGCAAAAATAACCGGAATTAAAGTTGGCAAAAATACTCTTGAATGCATATATGATAGTCCTTGTGAAAAATTAATAAAATTTAAATTTACTTGGTTTTTAAATGGAGTTGAATTGCCATATCATACTTTGAAAATAAATCAAACCGTTAAATCCGGTGATTTGATTTCTGTTAAAATGGAAACTGATTTAGTTGAGTCAAATGTTTTTGAACTTAAAATTCAATAATTTTTTAAATTAATAAATAATAGAAAAAAGATTTGAAATGGAAGTAAGTCCGATAAAATTAAATGTAAAAACAAAAGAAGATTTTGATTTAAACGTAAATGGAACTGATGTTAATCAAAAAGGTGCATTAACTATTGTTCCGGATGGTGGAATATATTTGGGAACTGGAGAAAAATCAGAATCGATTTTGAAAATTGAAAATAATGCAATAAATCCTAATTTATTAATGAATTCTGATTTTAGTAATTTTTATCGGTGTCCACTCGGAAAAGAAATAGTTGACACACAAGACACGAGTGCAAAAGTAGATTTTATCTGCGACCGCTGGATGCACTACCCAATAATTGCCGGCGGCCATTATGAGGAAAAAACAATTTTAAAAGAATTGGATGAAAAAGGCAAATACGCAATATATTTAAATCCAACTAATGGAAATTTAAATTCATCGCATCAATTTGCACAATTTATTACAAATTTAAATCGTTTTGAAGAGGATGAACAGCTCGTATTTAGTTCGGAGAGTTTTTTTAAAGACGAAAAAACAAACCCGGATAATAATAAAATTAATATGACTGTTGTTATTGATATTTATATAAATGGAAAAAAAATAAGTGAATTGACAAAATATACACAACAATTTTATTTTAATAATGAAGCAAAAATGCATCAGCATATAGTTTTTAAAGTTCCGAGATTTAAAAAATATTTAGAAAAAGAAACAGACCCAATAAATTATAATTTAACTGGTATTTTATTTAAATTTGATATTGGAAAATTAATAGTAAATAATAAATCCATTTATTTAAGAAAATTTAAATTAGAGCGCGGAAATGTTGCAACTCCGTGGTGTCCGTATGGCGGATCATATGAAGCTGATCGAAATGCCTGCTTACAATATTACGAAAAAGTAGGAGCATTTGCAGCAGGAACCGAGGAAGCAAAAAATAAAGTTATGTTTTCACTTCCGTTTAAAGTTGAAAAAATTAATGAACCAAAATTAAATATAATTAAAAATAATATAACTTGGAGAGTCACTGGAGTTAATAGACTTAATACTCCAATTTCAAATTTAACCGAAATTAAAAAGACAGTTAATGGTTGCACAATTGTTGTAGACGATGGATCAAATGCAAGTGTTCCATATCGCCCAGTATTTGAATGCAATGGTGATGATTTTATCGAAGCGGATGCGGAAATTAAACTAGACGATTTATGGTAAATATGATAATTTTATTAATTTTTGGATTTCTAACTTTTATGATTTTAATTTTATCCGCTGATTTGAAAATTTATAAAAAAAGTGATGAAATTATAAAATTTATTGATTCATCAATTAAAAAAGGAATTTCAAATGTCAAAATTGATGCGTAATTTATTATTTATAATATTGACATTTTCAATTATTTTATTTGGATTTTTCTATTTTGAACTCCATAAATATAGTGCTGAAATGGAAGCAACAATTAATAATCAAAAAGAGACAATTGAAACTCTTAATAAAAATATTGAAAAATTACAAGTTTTATTACTTGAGATAACAACAATTGCTAATGATAATGCCGCACTTGCTAATAAAGCAGCCAAAGGTGCAAAAAAAGCAACTACGGTAAAAATTAAAAATATTGAAGAAATTAAGGACAATTTAAATGAGGATTCTAATACCAGTGTTGGCTTGTCTATTGAGCTTGACCGGTTGTGGAATGAGTATGAAATCTCAAAACACTAAGGTTCCGGTTGTTTATAAATGCCAAATAAATGGATATCAATATAGCCAAAAATCTGATTTTACTTTAAATCCGATTTCGAAGCCAAATTTCGACACCAATGAAAATATTTTAGAATCTTTTCGAAATTTAGCTAAAGGCTATAATGAATGTAAAACAAAGCTTGATAAAATTAAAATTAGAAATCAGAAAAATGATGATCTAATAAATAGATTTAAATAATATTTAAAAGTGATTAAATGGAAAATCAAATAACTGTTCCGAGCTCCGTAAATTCTGTTGATACTGCGGTAAATGCCGCAAAGAATTTTGAAACTCTCGGAATAACCGGAGTTTTGTTTTTAGTTATTTTGGGTTTATTCACAATGCTGATTTTTAAAAATAAATCAGACAATAAAATGGCGGATTTAACTGGAAAAGTCGGAGAAATGGTAATTGTTACAAAATCTTCGACAGATGCTGCTCAAGCAGTAAATTCCGCAAATATGTCGCAAATTATGCAGCAACTTGATACAATAAAGGATATGATTTCAAATATTGAAAAACATATTATTGATTTGAGGGTTTCTGCCGGAAATCGAAGTCGTCGAGATGATGATTCAAATTATTAAAAAGGAATTCAAAAATGGCATCAAAAATTTATCTTTCGGAACCTCAGAAAAAGTTAAAGAAAGCTTATGTAAAAGCAAGGCTGGCTGGAGAGCTCGATAATAGCATTAATGAGAAAGTTCCAGGAGAATCTCCGGTTCCGCCAACTCCGCAGCCAAAAAAGAAAGCACAAGCCAAAGTAACTATTTCAAAAGCTTAATTTAAATGCTATATAAAGATTTAGTTGATTGTAATTCAATAATTTCTGACGAAGCATCAATAAAGAATGCTCTAAATAATATTTTGTCGACAGATCTTGGATCAATGCCCGGAAAACCGAATTTTGGTTGTAATTTAAGACGATTTTTATTTGAGCCACTAGATCAGATTCTTGTTGACGCAATAAGAACTGGAATTACAACTGCTATTAAATTGTGGGAACCTCGAATTTCAATCGATTCGATTAATATTCGAGAATTCCCCGACTTCAATAAAATTGTTATTGACATTAACTACTACTATACTTTTATTAAAACAGAAAACTATCTCACTTATACATACGTTTTACAATAATTCAAACTTCTAAGCCTTCGGCTAAATTTTTGAACCCTTATAAAAATTTATTTTTATTATATAAATTTATATACAAATAAATTTTTTTATAAATGGCTGCAAAAATTACACATTCAAATCTCCGTTTAAATCTTGTATAAAATTTTAAAAATCGATATTTAAAAATTTCAAAAAATTACACTTTTAACATTTGGATGTAAAAATCGTAATTTTTTGATTTTGTAATTTTAAATCAAAATCTTACATATTTAAATCGAAGGTTAAAATTTGTAAAATTTTGTCAACTAAAATATTATAAAATTATAAATATTCAAAAGGGATCAAACTAAATTCAAGAGGCACTACGTCTACGCGTTTAATTTAGAATCTATTCTCGCAATAACGAAAGCAGCAAAATGGTAAAATCTGCAGTCATAACCTCCGGACTTCTAAAACCGTTTAAAAAAATCGACGGCAGCTTAATAAACGCTTTCGAATATTTTTACACATTATATGAGCTTGGAATTCCTATTCAACTTCAGATTTGTAACAAAAATTTCAATATTTTTGAATTTCAAAATTTTCTAAAATTACGCTACAATTGCGATTTTGAGGCGCTTCAAAACATTGTATATATTGATTCTAAACCGCTGAAATTTGCGCTTTTTGTCGATCGTGAGTCTCTATACACAATTAATAGCATAAATTCACTAAAATATGCATATTTAAGTTGTGATTCAAATTCTGTTGAAACTATTGGAAATAATATTGCAATTATCAATAATAAAAAAGTTTTGCTAATTTGTGAATCCCCTTCGACTACTCCAGAAAAATTCAAAATAAATTATACTCCGACTTTTAGACTCGATTTAATAAAACCGCGAACTCAAATTGAAAATAAAATATTCGTAAATTGTCCGGGTAAATATTTAAAATTAAAAGCTAATAAAATACAATATCAGGATTTGCAGGTTCCGAACAATTTTGATTATTTTAATTCAATGATTTATATTCAAAATCCAAATTGCTTAGATCGCAAACCCCGCATTTTTCAAGAATGCCGATATTTTGGAATTCCATACAAAGTTTATAAAATGATTTTTAAAGATGGAGCATATTATAGACTTCAAATGGACTATAAAAAAATGGATTCAAACGATTTTGTTATTCAATTATTTCTTTAAATCCCACATTAAAAATTCAAAATTCAAGCCTTCGGCTAATTTTTTGAAGCCGATTTCAAATAAATTTATTTTTATTATATAAATTTATATATACAAATAAAAATTTTTTATAACGGGCTCAAAAATTACGAATTTAAACCTTCGGTTAAAAATCGTTAAAATTCAAAAATCGAAATCTCGTTAAAATTCAAAAATTAACACATTTTACATTTAAATGTAAATTTTGTTATATTTTAAAAATCCAAAAATCTAAAAATTCGTATTAAAAATCAAAAAATTACTTTTATAATGCGAAGCATAAAATTAGTAAACTTTTTTTGAATATAATAAATATTCAAAAGGGATCAAACTAAATCTTAGAGGCACTACGTCTACGCGTTTAATACTACCAAATAAAAATTCAACTTTTTTAAAATATAATAATACAAAAAGGATTTTTAATGGTTTGTATTAATTCAGATTCTGTAAAAGAGCTTAAAAATATTTCATTGTTTTTGGATGCAAAAGAAGTTGATTCAAATTTTATTAAATCAAAATCTCCGTGTGCTGTAATGGAGGCTTGGAATCTGGATCTTTTACTTGGAACAATTTATAAGGATTCTGATTCGTATTATGTGGAGTTTGAGAATGAAAAGAAAGAAACGAAATAAGCGTGATATTAATATTTTATTAAGTATTCAAAAACTTATTGATTTGAATACAAAAATAATTCGCAATAAACGTATATATAGTAGAAAAAGAAAACATTCTAAAGCTGATTTTGATTTTTAATTTTAATTTAAAAATTAAAGTTATTGATTTTTAAGGTTAAAAAATATATAATTTTATAAAAAAGAATTGGAGATTTAAATGAATAAAGATAGAACTATAACTACATTAACTGATCGAGAGCATATTTTACAAAAACCTGAAATGTATATCGGCTCAGTAAAAGAAACTGAAATATCCGATTATATTGAAGGAAAATATAAGTCATTTAAAATAGTTCCGGGTCTTGTTAAAATTATAAATGAAATTATTGATAATTCAATTGATGTTCATCTTAAAACTCCTCTAAATGATACAATTAATATTGATATTAAAATTACTTCAGATACAGTTAAAGTTTCTGATACTGGTAGAGGAATTCCCGTTCAAAAAAATGAACAAAATTTATATCTCCCGTTTGTTTGCTGGGGATTTGCAAAATCCGGGGGCAATTTTACAATATCAGAAAACAAAGGCATCGGAACCTTCGGCGTTGGCAGTTATTGCACGAACGTGAATTCCACTAAATTTACCGCAATTTCTGATGATGGAAAAAAACGATATAAGGTAATTTTTACAAATAATGCATCGAAATATAAAGAATCAATTTCAGATTCAATAAGTCGTGGGTGTGTGGTTGAGTTTAAACCCGATTTGGAGCGGTTTGGCCTTTCTGAAATAACGGCTGAAACAATTGAGTGCATCCGCCAGCGAATTCTTGATCTTTCACAATGTTTTGATAATATTAATTTTTCATTTAATGGAAAAAAAATTAGCAAATTTACATTCAAACAATATATTAAATTATTTAGTAATAATTTTGAAATATATGAGAACTCAAATGTAAAAATTGGTGTGATTCCAAGCGACTGTGATGATTTTAGACAATATAGTTATGTAAATGGAATTAAGACAAGTGATGGCGGAATTCATATTGATCTGATTTCAAATAATATTGTCTCAATTATTAGAGACAAATTATCCAAAAAATATAAATCAATAAAGCCGGGTGATATTAAGAATAAAATAAACTTAATAGTATTCTTAAAAGATTTTTCAAATCCAACATTTAGTTCACAAACAAAAGAAAAACTAACGAATTCTATGAAAGAATTTAACAGCTTTGCAAATATTGATTATAGTTTTGTTAATAAAATTCTTAAAAATGAAAATTTTATGAATCCAATTATTGAAATTTATAAAATAAAACAAGAATTCGAAAATAGAAAAGCACTAAAAGCTGTAGAAAAAGTTAAAAAAATAAAATCTGATAAGTATTATAAAGCAACCGGAGCTGCGAAATATCTTTTTATAGCGGAGGGCTTGAGTGCTACTGCAAGTATATCAAAAGTCTTAGGAAATAAAAATATTTCTTATTATTGTCTAAAAGGAAAACCGCTAAATGTTTATGATATATCAATGGCAAAGTTTGCTTCGAATCAGGAATTAACAGAATTATATCAAATAATATCACAATCTGGAACTATTCAGGAAAAAAAAGATGGTAAATGGTTTAAAATTGAAATTAATGAAAAAGAATATATAGTAAATGAAAATGATATTTTAACGGTTGATGGTGTGGAATATGACATTTCTCGGTTGATTTAGATGGATATCATAAATAAATTAAAAGGATTTATTTATGACTCATTTCGTATATAGGTTAACTTTTTTAAAACCGTTTGATGAAAGAATTTATTATGTTGGCAAACATTCCGGAAATTTAAATGATTTAGAAACTGAAAAATATAAAACTTCGAGTAAAGTTATTTCAAAAATTTTTGATATTAATTTATTTAAAATAAAAATAGTAAAAATTTGTAAAACATCGAAAGAAGCTGTTTTGTTTGAAAGTAAATATCATAAAAGATTGAATGTTAAAAATCACAAAAAATTTTTTAATCAAAATAATCAAGAATTGACAGGAAAATTTGACAGAACTGGAATGGTAACCGTTATAAAAATTGATACAAACGAAAGAATGACAATACCAGTTTCTGAATATGATAAAAATATATATAAGTCTTTGCAATGTGGAAAAGTTATGGTTTATAATAAATTAACTAAAAAATTTGAAAGCGCTACGGCTGAGGAATTTAAAAATAATGAAAATCTTGTCGGTGTTAATAAAGGAATTTTGAATGTAATTGAAAAGAAAACTGGAAAATGGATTAAAATTAAAAAAGAAGATTTTGATGAATCTAAGCATTTTCATTATTTTAAAAATCATAATATTTCAGTTTATGATTATAAAACAAAAACAAAAAAATCAATTTCAAAAGACGAATATGAAAATAATAGGGAAAGATATGTTGGTATAAAGCATTTCACCGGTGAAAGTGTTAAAAAATGTAAATTATGTGGAAAAATGATTTCGGCCAGTAATATCAAAAGACACGTCGAAAATCACTTTAGAAAATGGATTTGGATTAATGATAATAATAACTTCAATTCATTTAAAGTTTTGGAGAGTGATTTTTACGTGAAACTTAAGGATTCTTATTATATAATATCAAGATCTGGAAAAGAAGGCTATGTTAACGGTGTTCCTTTTCATATAAGGAAAGTTGGTTGGCTGAATAAAAACTTAATTCCAAAGGAGTTACAAAATGAAAATTAAAGAAATAAAGGCAAGTGAAGTTGATTTAAAAAAATATAAATCACAAAAATGTATTAGAAGATCAGTTGAAAACGTCGGCGGATTTGAGAAAATTGTCGTCGCCTCAGACGAAGATTTGGACTGACCCTTCGGGGTCGGTATTTTTAAGGATTTTTGACGGAAATCATATTTGTGCCCTGGTAGCCACCTTCATTAATAAAATGCTTCCAGAATTCAAAGATAAATTTGCAAGATTTAATACTCCTGTAAAAGTTGTATTTAA
>CAUTVF010000035.1:0-9548 GCA_963541805.1 uncultured Alphaproteobacteria bacterium | reverse complement strand
GTTGCATTTAATTTTTATACTTGGGGTAATTATTTATACAGTATTATCTGGAAAATTATATTTGGGCATTAATCGCAATATAAAACAGGAAAAGGTTGTAATCTTTGATCTTTCGGATTTGAAAGTTGATAAAAAAGATTCATTACCAAAGCTTACGAAACTTAACCTTAACAAGGCAGTTGATAATATAAAAAAGAAATCTATAAAAACTGTATCGAAAAGTATAAAAAATAATTATAAGACATTAAGTAATGTCGATTCTTCATATAATTTGAAAGAGAAAAACGATAATTCGATCAAGACAAAGAAAAAAAAGAATGATGAAAAAACTAATAAAATTAAAAAATCCGATATTAAAGATATGCAAGATGACTTGTTGGTTAATGTTAAAAAAGGTATTCAAGCAGAGACTATAGAAGATATAAATATACCTGCAGGTATAATATCGAAAGATGAGATTAAGAATGATTTACAAATTTCATATATCAGTGCAGTCAAATTTCGTGTACAAAATTGTTGGAATATTGACGCTGGGGTTAAAGGCATTCAAAATATTGTTGTTAGAATGACAGTTAGTTTATTTGAAACTGGATATGTAAAAAGTATCGATATATTAAATTCTGGGGAGTATAATAATTCTAACGAATTTAATGTAGTAGCAGATAGTGCCAGGCGTGCAATTGTTTCGTGTGCTCCATATAAATTTTCAATAGAAAGATATAATTATTGGAAAACTATTAATTTTAATTTTTATCCTGATAAAAAAAGTGTTGAATGATTGAATAAGTTAGGAAAAGTAAATAATGAATCAAAAATTTATAAAAATTCGTGGAGCACGTGAACATAATTTACAAAATGTAAGTATTGATATTCCACGAGATCAATTAATTGTAATTACTGGGGTTTCCGGATCTGGAAAGTCATCATTGGCATTTGATACAATATATGCAGATGGACAGCGTAGATATGTCGAAAGTTTATCAGCATATGCTAGACAGTTTTTAGATCTTCAAAAAAAACCAGATGTTGATACAATCGAGGGGTTATCTCCTGCTATTTCAATTGAGCAAAAAACTACATCAAAAAATCCACGTTCTATAGTTGGGACTGTAACAGAAATATATGATTATATGCGCCTACTTTGGGCGCGTGTTGGTGTACCTTATTCTCCTGAAACTGGGTTGCCAATTGAAAGCCAGACTATTTCTCAAATGGTTGATGGGGTATTGTCATCTTTTGAAAATGAAGATAAAATTTATGTTATTGCTCCTGTTATCAGATCTGAAAAGGGAGAACATAAAAAAGTACAACTTGATTTACAAAAACAAGGTTTTACTCGTTTGCGAATTGATGGTGATATTTATGAGATGACTGGCATTGTGTCTCTTGATAAAAATAGACGCCATACTATTGAAGTAATTACCGATAGATTGATTATTAAAAATGATGAAAAATATCTGGAAACGAAAAAGCAATTTTTAAGTCGTCTGGTGGAAGATTTTGAAAAAACTTTAAAACTTGCAAATGGTATCGCAATTATTGAAGATATAAATACTAAAAAGCAGGTTGTTTTTTCTGAGAATTTTGCATGCCCTGTATCCGGATTCACTGTTGAATCTATAGAACCTAGATTATTTTCATTTAACTCTCCACAGGGAGCGTGTGAACGGTGTGCAGGTCTTGGTGTCGAATTTCGTTTTGATCCTGATTTGATTATTCCAGATCATTCTATAACTTTAAGGCGTGGTGCTATTGCTCCATTTTCGCGAAACGGAGTTATGACAACATATGAACATTTAATCGAGGGTGTATGTAGACATTACAATATATCAATGGATAAACCTTGGAGAAGTTTAAGTAAACAAAATCAAGATTTAATAATGTTTGGAACAGGAGATATTCCAGTTGAAATTAATTGGCATGGTTTTGTTTATAATAAACCATATGAAGGGGTTATTGGTAATTTATCTCGTTTATTTAAAGAAACGACATCGGAATATAGACGTGATGAAATTTCCAGATATCAAAGAGAAATTGAATGTTCGACTTGTCATGGCAAACGTTTGAACGAGAAAGCATTATCAGTTAAAATTGGGGGTAAAGGTATTATTGAAATTTGTAATCTATCAATCGTTGATTGTTTAAATTGGTTTGATGTAGTACAGAAATCGTTATCTCCAAAAAATCGCGATATTGCATCCAGAATATTAAAAGAAATTACTGATAGATTAACTTTCCTTATAAATGTTGGGCTTGGATATTTAACATTATCGCGTAGCTCTGGTACGCTTTCAGGTGGGGAATCTCAACGTATCAGATTGGCATCTCAAATTGGAAGTGGTTTAACAGGAGTCTTATACGTTTTGGATGAGCCGTCAATTGGATTGCATCAACGTGATAATGCTAAGTTATTGAACACCTTACAACAATTAAAAAAGCAAGATAATACTGTTATTGTAGTTGAACACGATGAGGATGCGATCCGTAGTGCAGACTATATTGTTGATATGGGTTTGGGTGCTGGAATTAACGGTGGAAATGTTATTGCGGCTGGTTCAATTGATGAGATTTTGCAATCTAAAAATTCTTTGACTTCTCAATATCTACGTGGAGAAAAATTTATACCAGTTCCCAAAAAACGGCGTTTGGGTAATGGGCAATTTATTTCAATTAGAGGGGCGCGACATAATAATTTAAAAAATATATCTATTGATTTGCCTTTGGGAAAATTTATTTGTTTAACAGGGGTATCTGGATCTGGAAAGTCGTCATTGTTAATCGATACGATTTATCCCTATATCATGAAGGAACTCTATGGAACAAATACAATAAATATCGGAGAATGCGATTCGATTACTGGTATAAATAATATTGATAAAATAATTGAAATTAATCAATCTCCGATTGGAAGAACTCCGCGTAGTAATCCAGCGACGTATACTGGAGTGTTTGATTTTATTCGTGATTGGTATGCAAATTTACCTTTATCAAAACAAAGAGGATATCAAAATGGACGTTTTTCTTTTAATGTTAAAGGTGGACGATGTGAAGCATGTCAAGGGGAGGGAGTGATAAAGATTGAAATGCATTTTTTGCCTGATGTTTATGTTGAATGTGATGAATGTAAGGGTAGACGATATAATAAAGAAACGCTGGATGTAAAGTATCGTGATAAATCAATTGCTGATGTTCTTGATTTAACAGTAGATGAAGCATTAACTTTTTTTGAAAATGTTCCAACAATTAAAAATAAATTATTGTTTTTAAATCGTGTTGGTCTTTCGTATATTAAACTGGGGCAGTTTGCAACAACTTTGTCTGGTGGAGAAGCGCAGAGGGTTAAACTGGCAAAAGAATTATCTAAAAAGTCTACAGGTAAAACATTATATATTCTGGATGAACCTACAACTGGTTTGCACTTTGCAGATGTACATAAATTACTTGATGTTTTACATGAATTTGTTGACCAGGGAAACACCGTTGCAGTTATTGAACATAATTTAGAAGTGATAAAGACAGCAGATTATATAATTGATATCGGCCCAGAAGGTGGAGAAATGGGTGGGCAAATTGTTGCGGCTGGTACTCCAGAAGAAATAGTTCTTTGTAAGAATAGTTGGACAGGACAATATCTAAAACCATATTTAAAAAATAAATAGAGTAGTGTGGTAGTTAGTTACTTTATAAATAATGAATCGATTGTGGGTTTTATCCAAATTATGTTTTATAAACTTTTGTGCCATTAAGTAAATAAATCAGTAAATGTATTTTAAGTTAGCTAATAGCTATTGTAGTTTTGATTTTATGATTTTTGAAAGTAAAGATTTATCAATATCATTTCTATCTTTTAGTTCTGATATAATTTTTCCTATATCTTTTATTGTTGGGTTTTCGAATTTCTTTAGTATTTCCAATACTATAAGTTCTGTTTCTGGTTCACTTAACAATTTTGGCAAAAAAGCATTCAGTATTTTTATTCCATAATTTTCATTTTCTGCAAGATCTGGACGATTACCCTTTAAAAATAGGTCTCTTGCTTCTTGCATTTTTCTAACATTTTTTTGAAGTAAAGCGACAATTTCATTATCCTGCAATCCATCGCGTTTACCTGTATTTATTTCAATGTTTTTAATTTCTGATAAAATGAAAGACAAAACATCAGATGATTTCTGATTATGATCTTTCATAAATTGATTTCTGCATTCAATAATTTGATCTTTCATCATGATTATATCTCTTATGTTATTTCTTTTGATCAATCATATTTAATTTTAAATCAATACTTAAATTTAAATCTTTATTTTTCGTGGTATCTAAAACATTTTGCCTATTTTTTAATATACTGTCATATACCGCTAAAGCATTAACCAGTTCAAGAGATCTTTTCAATTGATAATCTTTTTCAATGCGTTCTTTATTTTCTTTTGACAGAGGATACTTTAATTTACTTTTGCTTTTAAAAAAATCATCATTTATTACATCATTCTTAAGAGCATTTTTTAACGTTCCTTCTGTAAATATTCTGCTTTCTTCATGCTCTTTAACAGGTTCAGATTGCTTTATTTCTACATCAGGGGTAACACCATCACCCTGTATAGACTTTCCAGATGGCGTATAATATCTTGCCGTCGTAATTTTAATTGCAACTTTATCCCTGTCTAAAGGAATCATTGTCTGGACCGAACCCTTTCCATAGGATTTATTTCCAGCAATTATTGCACGTTTTTGATCTTGTAATGCACCAGCAACAATTTCCGATGCAGATGCAGAACCACCATTTATCAAAACCACAACAGGTTTGTTATCAGCCAAATCTCCAGATGTAGCAAACAAACTTTGTGAATTTTCCTTATTTCTTCCAATAACTGATACTATCTCCCCACTATCCAAGAAAATATCAGATACTGCAACTGCCTGCGCAAGTAATCCTCCAGGATTATTTCGAAGATCTAAAACAAAACCGTTCAACTGCGAGCCCAGTTTATTTTTTATATCTTTTATATGTTTCGTAAGTTCTTGTGAAGTATTTATATTAAATGTACTTACTCGTAAATATCCAATCTTATCATTATAAATCCATGATTTTACAGCCTTTGTTTTAATGACTGCACGTTTAAGAGTAACATCAAATGGCTCTTTGCCCTCCCTGTAAATTGTCAAATTAACTTTTGTACCTGGAGACCCTTTCATTTTCTTTATTGCTTCTGTCAACTTTTGACCTTGGACCTGCTCCTTATTTATGTGTGTTATGTAATCTCCTGCACGTAATCCAGCGTGATATGCAGGCGTGTCATCCATAGGGGCAATAATCTTTACAACACCTTTATCCATAGTGATTTCAATACCAAGACCTCCAAACTCTCCATACGTGCTTTCATTCATATCTTTAAAGTCATCCTGATTTAAATATCCAGAATGAGGATCCTGGGCAGACAGCATCCCATCAATTGCTCCTTCTATTAATTTTTGCGGGGATACATCTTCAACATAATAGGCCTTTGTTATTTCATATGCCTTGCCGAATAATTCCAACATCTCTTGAACTGATTTTTCTTCTGGCTTTGAAGATTTCTTCTTTACAAAAGCAGCAAACATTCCACTTGAAGACACGATAATGAATGAGATTATCGATAATACACAAAATATACTTCCTATAATAAATAAATATCTAGATGATATTTGCTTACTTAATTTAATCTGCATTATTTTTCCTTTGAATACACATAAGACACGGCCGCAAGATATAATATAAAATAAAAAATTGCAAATAATTTCAATATCAGCGTTTAAAAAATGCTAGTGGATCGATGGTTTTGTTCTTATAACGCAACTCTATTTGTAATACTGAATTTCTTCCACCCATCTCTGCAATTGGTTCACCTGCAAGTACATTTGATCCTTCTTTGACAAAAGATTTATTAACACCTGTTAGTACAGTATAATAATTATTTCCATGATATAAAATTATTGTAATCTTTCCACTTCTAAATATATTTGCGAATATGACAGCTCCATCATATGGAGCTATGACTTGAGCATTATTTTTTGTTTCAATTGCAATCCCTCTTGAAAGGATGCCTAATCTGTTTTTTCTGCCAAAATAATTGATTATTTTTCCATTAACAGGATAAAGATGCAAATTTTGAATAACGATCGGCATCTGAAATAATTGATAAATATTTTTTTTCTCTTGCCTTTGCTTTTTGTATCAAATCTTCTATGTTTCTGGATTCTGAAATTAATTTTGATATTTCTTTTTTTGCCTGTTCTTCTTTTCTATTTAAAGATTTTTCTAAAGTTTTCTTGTTGTTTAAAAGTTTTGAAATTTTATTTTTTTCTAATGTAATTTTAATTTTTGCATTTGATAATTCAGTTTTTTGATTATTAATTTGCATTCTTATATCTTTTAAATTTTGTAAGTCGTTTTTTAACTTTACTGAATGCATATCTAAATAATCTATAATATATTTTAGCATTATAGTTGTTCTTATCATATCTGTTGGTTTTTTTGGTTCTGTTAAAATAACTCCTTTTGGCATTGATAAAATTTTTTCCATCAAAGCAATTGTTTCAATTGTTTTGTTCCTTTCATTTGACAGTTGGTTGTATATCTTCTTTTCAGAAGTAGAAAGCTGTAAAATTTTATCATCAATTTTATTTAATTTTTTTTCATATGTTTTTACTTCAGATGCAATGAAGACGGCTTTTTTTTGAATGTTATTAATTTCTTTTGAAACATTTTTCCGTAAATTTATTATTCTAGATTTTTCTTTTTCTTTTATAGATATGCTTTGTTGTATTTTTTGTAAGTTACTATTTAAATTAGTGCTGGTTTTTGCTGCATACGCAATATTTATACTAATGATAAATAATGAACAAGCAATCGGAGTAATTTGTTTGATTAATTTTAATAATATATAACTTTTGATTTTCATGTCCTTTTACTTTAACATAAATAACATGAAAAGGGTATTAAATAAAATTTTTTCTGATCCAGATATTAAATTAATTTTTTCTTTGTTTAGTGATTATTGTAATAAATTATTTATTGTCGGTGGGGCAGTGCGTGACTCTTTAATGAATGGATTTGATCATAATTATGATATCGATTTTGCAATTAATGCTCCAATTGAAGTGGTTTATGAATATTTGCTGCAACAACAATTAAATTTCCAAAATATTCAGTTTAACAATTCATTATTAAATTATGGAGTTATACGTATTGTTATTGATAATAAAAAATACGATGTAACAATGTTCAGAAGTGAAAAATATATAAATAAATCAAGATATCCGATTGTTAATTACACAGAAGATATAAATATTGATTGTATCCGTCGAGATTTTACAGTTAATTCTTTATATCTTGGACATGATAAAATCTTATACGATCCAACTGGTTTTGGAATTTCAGATTTACAACGAAAAAAAATTAGATTTGTTATAAATGATTTAAATATATCAAAAGAGATTGTTCGAAAAATTACCGAAGATCCTCTACGGATAATACGCTATATTAGAATGTACTTAAAATTTTTCCCTGACCAAAAAATGAATAATAAATTAAAAATTATGAGTGATCATGATATTATCAGCTTTTGCAATACTTATTTAAATAAAATTATTTCATATGATACTGAAACAATTAGTATACTACTTCATAATCTGGATTTGTTAAAGGTAATTGGAGTTAGCAAAGCGATTTCCGAGCTTAACAAAATGATTTCATGTATATAAGATTTTTTTATCATTTGTAACCTTGATAGTGCCTTGATTTTATAATTTATTGTTAATATAGTATGCACGTGTGGTCTATCATCGGGTAAATAATATTAAAATGGATACTGATAAGAAATGTGGATTTGTTGCAATAATTGGAGCGACAAATTCTGGTAAATCAACATTAATGAATACAATAATTGGAAAACATGCATCTATTGTTTCTCATAAAGTACAAACAACCAGAAATCAAATACGTGGTATTAAAAATTACAATGATACTCAATTGGTTTTTATTGATACTCCTGGTATTTTTAATGCAAAAAATCAATTTGATAAAGCAATTGTAAAATCTGCAACAGATTCAATTATTGATTGTGATATTATTTTATTTGTAATCGATGTTGTTAAAGGTATTAATAAGCATGTTCTAAATGTAATTGACTTTTTAAATAAATCAGATCTACACAAAATCAATCCGAATTTAAAAATATTTGCAGTGTTAAATAAAATAGACTTGGTTAATAAATTAGATTTGTTAAATCTTGCAAATCGTTTAAATAATCTTTTTAATTTTGATAGTACGTTTATGATATCTGCATATAAAAATGATGGGGTATGTGATTTGATTAATGCTTGTATTGATACATCTCCAAAATCTAATTGGTTCTATTTATCAGATATGGTTGATTTACCTGATAAAGTGTATTATGCCGAAATTACAAGGGAGCAAATATATAAATTTTTGCATAAAGAATTGCCGTATAATATTTCTGTTTTAACAGATTCAATTAAAGATGTGGATAGTGTTTTAGAAATATATCAAACCGTATATGTATCACGTACAAGTCAAAGAAAAATTGTGATTGGTGAAAACGCATCAATAATTAAATTAATAGGAACGCGTGCTCGTCAAGCTCTAGTATAACTGGGCAAAAAGTAAGATTATTTTTGGTTGTAAAAGTAAAAGAGGATTGGAGAAATAGAAAAGAATTTTATGAAGAATTTGGATTAGAATTTAATTCATAATTAAAAAATTATTTCCAAATTTGCTATTTTTGCAATTGTTTCTGTGAGATTTTTTTCACTTATTGAATAAGTATCAGGTAATATGACAGTGATATTATTATCATTGTTTGTATCGTTATCAGAATCAGCGTTAATTATTTCTTCGTCGCTTTCTTTATTTATTAACAATGTTATCTTACTCTTACCAGGATTCAATGTTTTTAGAACAGCAACTAAATCATTTATTGCAGTCTTGGAGTAAATTTTGATTTTTATGTCTTTAAATTCATTTGCCGAATGTTCTGTTAATAGTTCTATATCTTGTGCAAATAATATTACAAATGCATCTGAATTTTGTGAATTTTCCCCAGCTTCTTTCATCTTTTGTGATTTTTTTACATCTAAAGTTACAAGAACAATTTTCCCTTCTGTTTGAATTAATTCTCTTTTAAAACTATCTAAATTCATTAAATTTTTTCCTGCAAACATTATTTCTGCAGAATTCTCTTTATCAACTATTTTTAATATTCCGATCGGATTTCCAGATGTTTTGGCAATTCTTTCCTTATATTCTGTTGTTATTCCTATAACCTTTACACGTGTCCCATCTGGCAAGTTACTAAGCTCACTTAATGGAGTTGTAAATAATTTTCTTATTATGTGTTTTTTTGTGTCCAGTGGATGGTCAGAAATGTAAAAACCAATAATTAATTTTTCTTGTTCTAGTTTTTCCGATCGTGTAAAGTCCGGAACTTCTTTTAATGTTAATTTTAAAGAGGTTTCATCCGATTCGTGTGTGAATAATGAAACTTGATTATTCT
>CAUTVF010000034.1:0-9807 GCA_963541805.1 uncultured Alphaproteobacteria bacterium | reverse complement strand
ATAAATATTATCTGAATTGACAAAATACTGATACAGTATAGACTACGGATGGTAATATAGTGAAATATAAGGATTAATAATGAAATATATAATATTGATTTTATCAATTTTCATTACTTCTTGTGCGTCAATTTTTGACAGTGGAATAGATTTTATTAATCTTTCAACAAGTAGCGGATCCTCTGTTAAAGCAAATATTACCTCAAAAGCAGGAATTCAAACTGTGTATTTACCAACATTAATTACTGTTCCGAAATCTTGCACTGATATAACTGTTGAAATTGTTGGAGATGGGATGATACAACCATCGTCTTTTGATATTGAATATCATACAAATCCTTGGGCATATGCCAGTGTTGTTTTTGGAGGGGTAATAGGTTTGGCAATAGATGGTCTAACTGGAAAGGCTTGCACATATGATAGTACTGCTGTTATTCCGGTAAACATGAAGTCCAAATCTACTCCTTAAGTACGAAAAGATAGCCACCAAAAAGACATAAACAAATTGAATCATAACTTAATATCGTGTCTACGATATGATAGGGCTTCAGCAATATGGGTAGATATTATTTTTTCTGATGTATCTAAATCTGCAATTGTTCTAGCTACTTTTAAAATTTTATTATAACCACGTGACGAAATATGCATTTTTTCAGAAGAATTGATTAATAATTTCAATGCCTCAGGCTCTATCTTTTCCATTACTTCATCAAAAACCTTTCCAGATAAATTTTTATTAATTGTATTGGGTGTTCTGGAACTAGCAAACATTCGTGCATCTAAAACCCTCTTTAAAATAGTTTCTGATTGTTCCCCACCAGAAATACTTTTGAGTTGCCACGGAGGTGTAGGTTTAAGGTACACAAAAATATCAATACGATCATAAATTGGGCCGGAAATTTTATTTTGATATTTCATTGCACAAATTGGCGCAGACGAACATTCAAGAGAAGAATCACCAAAATGACCACACTTACATGGATTCATTGCTGCAATTAATTGAAAATCTGCTGGATATGTTATGTGGTTCTCTGCTCTTGCAATTGTAATTTTTCCACTTTCTAACGGCTGCCGCAATACCTCTAGAGCAGAACTACTAAATTCTGGCAACTCATCCAAAAACAACACTCCTTTATGCGCTAAAGATACCTCCCCAGGATAAGCATGTGAGCCTCCCCCAGATAGTGAAACAATAGATGCAGTATGATGAGGAGCTCTGAAGGGGCGCTCTATTTGAATTGATTTCTTGCTTAAAAAACCCGCAACAGAGTGGATCGTAGATACTTCAATAATTTCATTTGCAGACAAAGGGGGTAATATTGTGTGAAATCTTTCTGCTAACATTGATTTACCAACACCTGGAGGGCCAATAAACAAAACATTATGTCCACCTGCTGCTGCAATTTCCAAAGCTCTTTTTGCAATTACCTGTCCTTTTACTTCAGAAAAATCTACAGAATGCTTATTATTTTTAATTTGATTAATAATATCCGTTTTATCATACAATGACGGATTATATACGATTAACTGATCTCCTTTAAAATGATTGATTAATTGAATTAAAGACTCAATTGGCAATATATCTTGATTACCTGACCAAAATATTACCTCCCCACACGAATCAGGACAAATTACGCCCTTGTTAATATTTAATGCATACCACGCTGCGGGCAAAGCTCCAGATATAGGAGAAATTTTGCCATCTAAACTTAATTCTCCTAATACTAAATAATCATCTAAATCTAACTGTTTAATTTGTTCCAACGCACACATTATACCCAAAGCGATGGGTAAATCATAATGAGTGCCAACTTTTCCTAAATCTGCTGGAGCCAAGTTAACAATAATTCTCTTTGCGGGTAATGACATTCCTATTGAATGAAATGCTGATGTAATACGTTCCCTTGCCTCTGACACTGATTTATCAGCAAGTCCAACGACCGCAAATTTCGGTAATCCTGACATAATTTGTACTTCAACAGTAACAGGAATAACATCAATCCCATTAAATGCACATGTCAAAACCTTTGAGGTAATCATGGATGTAATGTTAGTTTATAGTGGATTTTTATCAAGAAAAAAGACAAAAAAAGGGGGGCTAAAAAGCCCCATGTTACATAACAATATCGATCATATGCGACAGAGTGCAACATAACGAATGAAATAAAGCTCCTGTTAAGGGAAGTTAGCAGCCCTGCAGCTGTGAGCGACAAATTAACTCCGTAAATATGAGATAAAAAATAGCACAGGCTTTACAAAACGTCAATGCAACTAACCCAGCCAATTGACACAAAGCAACTACAAACACTCAGTACACGGATTAACCCCGATTCACAGCACAAACACTTGCTCTAATTCATTCACACGTTCCTTTACCAGAAAAATAAAAAAGTGAGGGTTATTTTATAAAGTTAAAAATAAAAGTCAAATTTTTATTAAAAATAAATTGTAACTCTTTGAAAAATCAAAGAAATTATACCATCTCCACGATATAAAATTAAATTAATCCAGCATTTTTAAATGAAAAATATGATTTATTTGTACCTATAATTATATGATCCAATAATTTCACATCAATCGTATTCAAAGCATCACGAATCTTTAATGTGATATCTAAATCATCTTTACTATATTCAACATTACCTGATGGATGATTATGTACAATTATTACGCTAACTGCTGCATATGATAAGACATGTTTAATTACTTCTCTTGGATAAATCACTGCATAATTAATTGTTCCTTCTTGAAGAAGGTCATCATCAATCAAACAAAAATTGTTGTCCAGATATAAGATTCGAAATTGTTCAACATTTTTATATGCAATATGCAACCAGCAATAATCCAACAATTTTGAATAATTATTTAATAATACTGATTGTTTAAGAGTATCATGCATTTCAAATAACCAAAATTCCTTTATTAATTTTAATAGAACTATACTATTTTGTTTTATCCCGGAAATTTCGGTAAGATCAGAATATTCTGCATGCAAAATTTTTGAAATAGAACCAAACTTATTTAATAAAGTTTTTGCAATTGGCTTCACATCTTTTCTAGGAATTGAGAAAGTTAACAATAATTCTAATAATTCATAATCAGCAAAATGATGACCAGACGTTAAAAATTTATTACGTAATCTTATGCGGTGACCTAAATTTAAATTATCAATATCTTTTAAATTTTGTTTATCTATTTTTTCCTGTTTAAACATATCCTGATATTATATCTGAAATTATCTATTAAAACAAAGAGTTATTATTTTCAATAAAAAGTGTATTGACAATTTTTTTTAAATTTTGCATGATGCAAGCGAATTGATATATTGCATATAAAGGTTTTTTGTATGCGTGTTTTTCCTCGGGGGGGGGTAGTATGTTCTTTCCGAAAATTGCATTGGTTACATTAATATTTTTATTAGAAACTACGGGGGTTTATCCCGTCAATATCAACGAAAATTTAACGAATAAAACTGAAATGAGTATATCTTTGAAAGACAAAGATGTAACTGATTGTGTAGCGATTTGTTATCGCCCTATATCCAATGAAAACACATGTGAGAAGTATGGTAGCGAATCTATAGGTTGTCTAAACTATAGAAGATGCCTTACGAAATGCAAAGATGATAATAAATCAAAAAATAAATCTATGGAAAATAATTAGATTAGTTGATTTTAACTGATATTACATCATTTTAGGTAAACTTTTAATTCAACCAGATGTGTTTGTTATATATTAAAGCCACTCCATAGTTCAAGATAAATTGTATGCTTTTATAATTAGATCATCATTTTTTCATAATCTGATATAGGTCAACATATCCTCAGTTAACTTGGAGGAAAAGGAGGATATGTTGAGAGGTATGAGTGTTTATGGATTAACACTGGTCATATTAGGGTCGTATATCTTTTGTAAGGTTACAGTATCAAGCAGGTTTATTAATTCTGATACTGGCATTTGTCTGATAAATCCTTCTATCGTATCTATTCTGCTCCCATCTATATACAACGCATATTCTGTACATATGTTTATACAAGCATCTGAGGTATATATTACATGTGGAGTTTTCCCACTATCGTTATCAAAAGGACACTTGCCATTAACAAGAGCATTAGCCCCAGCTACGTAATCATCATAATAGGCGCTAGAATTCTGCTGACACCCATACACATAATGATCATGACATCTATATTCTGAACTTATACACCTGATGTCTAAACCTTTTCCATAAACAGAATTTATATTTGATAATACAGGCAATAAAAAGAACAAAAAATATAACAATATAAAATTTAATTTAAAAAAATAATCTATTTTCATAACACTTCTCCCGTTTATTAATTAAAAAACCACTTTAAAAGTGGTCGGAGAGTTCACAAATCATATTCAAGAAAATGATCCTGTAGTTTTTAATCCTTGAGGATCTGTTATATCACTACAGCTCCCCAACCATAGGTCAAGGAGAGTAGTCATCACTATTCAATTAAAAAAAATGAATAGTGATTAACGACGCTATTCTGTCGCCGTCTTGCCACCACATAAAAATTAAAATATACAAAAAATATCGTACATCACTCTACATTTTAATTAAAATTTAAATCTATGCAAGGTTAAATTTTAATTAATCAAGATTCCAAGTTTATCTTGAATTAACTGTTCTATAAATTTTAAGACTTGTTCTTTATTCATATCGCTTGTATCAATGATAATCGCATCAACTGCAGGTTTTAATGGACGGAAAGTACGTCTCATATCCTGTTCATCACGTAAACGCAGTGCATTCAAAACTTCATCATATGTTATTTTATTATTTGGATCTGTTTCATAATCTTTAAATCTTCTCATTGCTCGAACTTCAACATTTGCCGTTATGAATAATTTTAAATCTGCATGTGGAAAAATATTTGTGCCTATATCTCTACCCTCTACAATACAGCCATAAACATTATTTATCTTACTTAATTTCGTACCACATGTTGAATTATTCTTTGCAAAATTAACCTGATAATCATGCATTAATAATCTGATTTCTGGAATTTTTGCAATTATGGGGACACATACTGAAATTAACTGACTGCGTATCAATGGATTTTTTGTATAATCGTATAGCTCACCTTTATCACGAAAATTTGTTATTTCATTTATGTAATCCTTTTGAGGAATTTTTGAAAACAATTGCTCAATATCTGTTTGCAATAGTTCAGATTCTATCTTTTCAAAATCATCAGATAAAACATTTTTATAAAAAAATTTTTCTAAAATCCTTAGTGTACAAGCACGATATAAAGAACCTGTATCCAAAGACGAAAACCCCAATAATTTACTTATAGACTTCGATATAAAACCCTTACCTGATGCAGATGTTCCATCAATTGCAATAATTATATTTCTCATTGTTACTCCTTATAAACAACAAAAAAGCCGTCATTAAACGGCCTTTTTATTTTCTTTATCATTTGACGAGGAATAAACAAATATCGGCTGTTTTTTCCCATCTATGACATGTGAATCAAATATAATCTCTGAAATATTCTGCTTATTCGGCAAATCAAACATTAAATCCAAAAGTAATTGCTCCATAATGGAACGCAATCCTCGCGCACCTGTACCACGTTTTAACGCCATACTTGCAACAGATTCCAAAGCATCGCGCGTAAAAGTTAATTGAACATTTTCCATCTTAAACAATGCTTGATATTGTTTTAGTAAAGCATTTTTAGGTTCACACATAATTGATACTAAAGATTTTGCATCCAAATCATCAAGAGTTGTGATAATAGGCAATCTTCCAAGTAATTCAGGAATCAATCCAAATTTAACAAGATCATTTGTTTCAACTTTTTTAAATAATTCTGATGACCCAACTAAATTTTTCTTTTTAACATCTGCACCAAATCCGATTTCTGTTTTACTTGTACGTTTAGCAATGATTTTTTCCAAGCCGTCAAAAGCACCACCACAAATAAATAAAACATTTGACGTATCAAATTGTATTAACTCCTGCTGAGGATGTTTACGCCCTCCTTGCATTGCAACAGATGCAACAGTACCTTCAATTAATTTTAATAATGCTTGTTGTACCCCCTCCCCAGACACATCACGAGTAAGAGATGGATTTTCAGATTTTCTAGAAATTTTATCAATTTCATCAATATATATTATTCCTCTTTGTGCTTTTTCTATATCAAAATCTGCATTCGCAATCAATTTGGAAAGAATACTTTCAACGTCTTCGCCAACATACCCTGCTTCAGTCAAAGTTGTGGCATCTGCAACTGTGAAAGGCACATTTAAAATACGAGCAAGAGTTGATGCAAGTAAAGTTTTTCCAGTACCAGTAGACCCAATTAATAAAATATTCGATTTTTGAATTTCAACGTGATCATCATCTGATAACAATTTATTGTCTAAGCGTTTATAATGATTATACACAGCAATAGATAATATCTTTTTCGCATAATCTTGCCCAACAATATACTCATTTAATTTATTAAATATTTCAAGAGGGGTTGCTAATTTTTCATTTGCTTTAAATTTATCTTTAACCAGTTCATCATGAATAATATTTGATGCCAATGCAATACATTCATCACATATATACGATGACGGACCTGCAATTAACTTTTTAACCTCATTTTGACTTTTGCCACAAAAAGAACAATATTTTGGAGACTTTGGAGTAATTTTATTTGTCATTGCATATCCTTAATTATCAAGCATCTGGATTTTAACAGATACTTCAAACATACTCAAATTATTTTATTATAAGAGTTGTAAGTTATTGATTTTAAAGTATTTAATATTATTTAACGTATGGATGACGCAATATTATATCATCAATTAAACCAAATTCTTTTGCCTCAACCGCAGTCATATAATTGTCACGTTCCATTGCCACTTCAATCTCTTCAATGCTTCAAAATTTCACGTGCATGTATTTCTATGTCTGTTGCCTGCCCACGAAAACCTCCACTTGGCTGGTGAATCATTACAACAGAATTTGGAAGAGCGTAACGTTTCCCTTTTGATCCACCTGACAACAAAAAGCTGCCCATTGAACATGCTTGTCCCATTACAACAGTTGATACATTTGGTTTTATATAATTCATAGTATCATAAATTGAAAAACCGGATGTCACACTTCCACCTGGAGAATTTATATACATAAATATATCTTTTTCTGGATCTTCAGATTCTAAAAATAATAACTGAGCACAGATCAGTGATGCCATATTATCCTCAACCTCACCAGTTAGAAATATGATCCTTTCTTTTAATAGGCGTGAATATATATCGAATGCTCTTTCGCCTTTTCCAGTTGATTCAACAACCATTGGGATAAGTGTGTTAAAAATATTGTTCATACCATCTCCTTATTTGTTTAAACAATCTGCATTATATGATTTGATACATAAAAAACAAAGCTTTTTATTTAATTAAATCTGGACGATTTCTTGCAGTAATTTTTTTTGCCTGTTCTAATTTCCAGTTTTGAATTTCCTTGTGATTACCATTTTTCAATACATCCGGAACATTTAAATTTTTCCACATTCCGGGTCTGGTATAATGTGGATATTCAAGCATACCTCTTAAAGCATCAGAAAAACTTTCTTCCATTAATGATTCAAAATTTCCAAGAACACCTTTGACATTCCTGATTATAGAATCAATAAATACAATTGCGGCAGGTTCACCTCCAGATAAAACATAATCACCAATTGATATCTCTTCGAATTTATAATAGTCGATTATCCTCTGATCGATTCCTTCAAAGTGTCCACATAATATAGTTATATTGTCATACGCTGCATTAAATCCATCAACAAAATTAGATGCCATTTTTTGAGTAAATATTTTTCCACGTGGAGACATATAAATCATTTTACTGGTTTGCCAATTACGAATTGATTCAATTGCATCGCCAACGATATCACATTTTAAAATCATTCCATGTCCACCAGAATATGGTGTATCATCAACAGTTTTATATTTATCTTTTGCAAAATCACGAATATTAATTACATTTAAATCCCATAAGCCCTGTGATAATGCTTTACCAGCATTTGAAATACCAAGATATCCTGGAAAAGCATCGGGCAAAACTGTTAAAACATTGAAAATTATTTTACGTTGCATATTCTTCATTTATAAATATTAATTTTTTCTGCATATCCACTTTAATAATAGCATCATCAATTAAGGGTAGCATTAATTCACGATCTTCAGTCGTAATAATCAAAATATCACTTGCTCCATAATTAATAACAGAAAAAACATAACCAATATTTTCATTATTTGAATTTAAAACTTTAAAATTAAAATAAAAATTAGATAAATTTGTATTTAGTGGATTCTTTAATTTTTTTCTGTGAGATCTTAGTTTCTTTACCATATGAGAATTATAAAATATGTTTACTAGTAATCAAGAAAAACAAAAACAGATCCTGAATATCCGGATCTGCCAAAAGTCAAAACTATACCAAATATTACTGATTTTGTGTTTGTTCTGAAGTTTCCGCAACTCTTTCTTTTGCTTCATTCTCTGCTTTTGCTTGCGCTTCTGCTTCTTCTTTTGCTTTTAATTCAGCTTCTTTCGCTTCTGCAAGTTTTTGTGCTTTTTCAGCTGCACGTGCAACAGCTTTCTTCTTAGGAGCGCTCTGCTTAGGCTTCTCCGTTATGATTGGTTTTTCAATTAAACCAGCGTTTGCCAAAAACACAGCTACACGGTCTGTCGGTTGTGCTCCAATACCCAACCAATATTTAATACGTTCTAAATTCAAAGTAATACGTTTTGCATCATCTTTTGGTAATATCGGCTGATAAGTTCCCAATTTTTCAATATATCTACCATCTCGCGGAAAACGAGAATCGGTCGCAACAATATGAAAAAATGGACGCTTTTTTGCCCCATGCCGTGATAATCTGATTTTTATCATTATAATTCCTTTAAATTAATAAACAAAACTACACTGATATAAAACGAAAATCGCCTTATACCATTAACCCTCAGGCCACTGTTATCAAATTCAAATCGGATAGCAGATAGTTCGACAAGTATAAGATAAATAATTATAAAAAGTCAACAACATAAAAGAGGAAGAATGAATAAGGGTAAGAGGAGATAATGGGAAAAACTTACCAAAACTTATTATTCTTCCATAAAACAAAAACACATAAAAATAATTCTAAGAAAAACTATCTATTAGCTTCTTGGTCTTCACCTGAATCTGAATCGCTAATTTCTAAACCTAAATCAGGAGAATCCTGAATATCACTCGTAAAAATCTCCCCTTTAATTTCACGCTCTACCTCAAGTAAAGAATCATCATCGGACTGCTCTGATGCAATTGGAACATTGACCTGATTACTTAAAATCAACTCTTCCTTTAATTCATTAGTATCCAACTTATCAGCTTCCATCTCAAGAACAGCTACAACTGTGTTTTTATTATCCTGTTTATCAATGGTTGGCCTAGCACCTGCAAATAAATCTTTTGCCCGTTGAGCACACAGCATAACCAGCTCAAAATGGTCACGAACTTTTTTTACTATATTTTCTACTGTATTTTTTGACAAAATCTATCTCCTGTTTTAGAATCTCCAGCTAATTACAAACCCACTTGCCATATATATAGAAATATTTACGGTATAAAGCAAGCTTTTTTTAATATAGATTTACAAATATGCAAGAAAATAATTTTCAAATTAATCTTATAACATTTGGCTGCAGATTAAACACACTTGAAAGTGAGTTGATTCGCAAATACGCAACTATTGCCAAATTAAATAAAAGTACAAATGTATTTA
>CAUTVF010000033.1:0-10002 GCA_963541805.1 uncultured Alphaproteobacteria bacterium | reverse complement strand
TTTAAAAATAAATTGGGTGGTATAGCATCAATGCAAATTTTTGATAATGTTGGAATTGTAACGAATGCTGGAGGAATTGTTGCAAGCAGATTAACAAAGAATATAGGAATGTTATTGAATAGTGGAACTGTTAATTCCAAAAGTTTTTTGAACCAAAACGGAGGAAAAATAGATAATAGTGGAAGTTTGACGGTTGCTACTTCTTTGGATAATAAAGGGTTGTTTATAAATTCTGGTACTGTGTCTGTTGCAAATTTAAATAATGAAACATACGGAGAAATTAAGAATAGTGGTAATTTATCAGTTAGCGATGTTTTTATGAACAAGTATTCATTCCATAATGTGGAGTATGGTGTTGTAACAGCTAAGACATTAGTAAATATGCATAACTATAAAAATTATGGTAATACTATCGCAGATACAGTAACAAATAAAAAGTGGTTTAATGTTAAAAGTACCGGTAGTCTAAGAACTCGAATATTAGAAAATAATGTTGGAGCACAGTTCATAAATAGTGGGGATGTTACTGATGTTGTAAGCCTGATAAATAAAGGAAGATTTGAAAATTCTG
Organism: uncultured Alphaproteobacteria bacterium; assembly: GCA_963541805.1. Lineage (GTDB taxonomy): Bacteria > Pseudomonadota > Alphaproteobacteria > Rs-D84 > CASDRH01 > CAUTVF01. Next base: position 9,431 of record CAUTVF010000033.1, on the reverse strand, counting down.
ATGTTGGGCATGTTTCTGCACATAATATATACAATAATGTTTCATCAAATTTTGTTAATTATGGTCGTGTAAATGTTGCGAATGATTTCATAAATGATGGAATTTTGTCGATAACAAGCGAATCAAGATTAATGATTAATGGAGTGTACAGACAAAATAGTGGGTATATTAATTTAACGTTAAATAGCTATACGAATGATTCTTTAATAAGTGCAGCACAGACTTATATAGCAAGTAATACTGTTTTGAAATTATCTCATGATGAATTTTTTGATTTAGGTGTCTCAACTTATGTATTGATGTCTAGCGATGATCCAATGTCAATTAGTGATGTGGACTTTCAGACGTTTAAAAATAATATTGATGCGTCGGGCCTTGATGGGGCAGAGTGGCGTGTTGAACTGTCATCAGATAAGAAAAAGTTATTGCTTCATGTTGATAGCGTCGCAACTCAACCAACTGTACAAGTGCTGCCGTTAACAGAGGATGAACAATATATAATTAATAAATTTGCAGATATGGATTTATCAAAGATTAGACATCCGTATTTAAAGAAAATAATACAGGCATTTAAAAGCAATAGGGCATCTAATAGAATTAAAAAGATATTTGTGCAATCTATTGAATATACTCCGGCAAATGCCTCTGTGCACGTTGTTCGTGATAGCTATGGATCTGTTATTCAAAAAATATTGTCGAATTTGAGTTCACGTAGAAACAGACAACGCTCTGATTCTGAAATTTCAACGAATTACTTATCTTCAATAAGTAGTGGAGGTTATTCATCATTAAAAGATCTGCATATGTTAAAAAGTGAATTAGAAGTTTTGCATTATGCAATTGATCCTATTCCAGAACAAATAATTGGTGGTACCATTATTAGTCATAGTAATATTTCATCTGATGAAAAGCCTGAGAACAAAGGGTTGTCGTTGTGGGTAGATGGATTGTATTCTGTGAATAAATATAATAAACACAATAGTTATAGTGATTTTAAAACAAATATGACTGGGTTTGTTGCAGGTTTAGATAAAGAGTTTTCGGATAATTTAATTGCTGGTTTGTCTGTTGCTACATCAAGATCTGAAACAAAAGAGAAATCTTTTTCGCTTAATACAATAAATATTAATATGTCTGTTTATGGAATGTTTAAATTTGATAGAAGCTATTTTACAAATATATTGTCATATGGATCATTTAATCACGATCAGAGAAGAATGCAGGTTGATGAAATATTAGGGGCGAAATACGATACTTCCGGAGTATCCGTTTATACTGAGTATAAATATTTGTTAACGGACCATTTTAACATGAAGGGTTTTGCTCGCGTTGGTTTAAATAAACAATCTGAAATCAAAGAAGAAACGAAGTTAGGCATTGGCGGATTAGAGAGAAATGTTGATTCCGTTTCTTACAATGATTTTATCATGGGTTACGGTGTTGAATATAATAATCGTGTGTACCAATCTGGAAAAATGGCGCTGATACCGTTTGCATCAATGGATTATGAATATAATTTTGTACATAAACCATTGAATGTTGTGTCGTATTTTGCAGATATGGGTGCTGATTATAAATTTATCACAAAAACAGATAACAACATTTTATACAAAGTATTATTATCTGGTGGTTTAAGTTTTGCAAGGAGTGATGTAAAGAATCCTTTGATTACCAAGGTTGCATATTCTTTAGAGACTTCTTCTGCTGGATATGCGAATACTTTTTCGTTGAAATTTATGAAATCGTTTTAGTTGAGTTATATATTTTTTGTGTTGAGTCCGGTTAATAAAACCGGGCTTTTTTAAAAGTTAAATCTCATTTAAATATTATATAAAAATATTTGTGTCCATACCCGCGAAGTTTGAGTAAAATATTAAATATTTATATGAGTATTAAGTATTATCTTACTTGATATTTTTATAAAAATTTTATACTATGTCGTCGGTCTATGCGACTGTGGCGGAATTGGTAGACGCGTGGCGTTCAGGTCGCCATGGATTTTATCCATGCTAGTTCGATTCTAGTCAGTCGCACCACTTTTTTGTTTATAGTAATTTTATGAATTCTTCTTCTGTAATTGTGTAAATTTTAAGTTTTTTTGCTTTGTCCAAATTACTTCCTGCAGATGATCCATAGACAACAAAATCTGTTTTACTCGATACTGATGAGGTTACAATTCCGCCTAATTTTCTTATTTTATCTGATGCTTCTTTTCGGCTCATACTTTGTAATGTACCTGTAAAAACAACAGTTTTATTATAGAATATATTATTTGTATCTATTTCCAGAATTTCAGGGTTTTGAACATGCAATTTATTCAGTAAATTGTTTACATAGTTTATATTTTGTTTATCTGTAAAAAATCTGACAATATCAATTGCCATTGTTTCACCAATTCCATTTATGTTTGTAAGCTCTGGTATTTTTACATTTATTAAGTTATCAATTGTTTTAAATGTGTTTGATAAAATTCGCGCCGTAGCTTCTCCTATTCCATTTATACCCAATGCCCAAATAAATTTTTCAAGTGTTGTTTCTTTATGAATTTCTATTGATGAAAGTAAATTATTAACAGATAATTCACCAAATCCTGCAATTTTTGTTATTTCATTTTTATATTTTTTTAATTCAAATATGTCGATTGGGGATTTTATCCAATTTTTATTATAAAATAATTCTATCTGTTTTTCCCCGAGTCCATCAATTTCAAGAATTTTTGAAAAATATTCCAAAAATGCACAATTTTGTGCAGGACAATCCTGAGCATTAGAACAACGAAGTGCAACTTTATCATCATTCCTTTTTATTACACTTCCACATGACGGACACTTTCCATTTAATATTTTTTCAATTGAGTATTTTTCTGTGTTAGTATCCCTTTTTTCTATTATTACTGATAATATTTTTGGTATTACATCTCCACTTCTTGCAACAATTACATTGTCACCAATTCTTATATCTTTTCTATCTATTTCATCTTGGTTATGAAGTGTTGCACGTCTAACCAGAACGCCACCAATGTTTATTGGTTCTAATTCTGCAACTGGTGTTATTATCCCGGTCCGCCCAACTTGCAAAGTTATATCGATTAATTTTGTTATTGCCTTTGTTGCTGGAAATTTATGTGCAACTTCCCAACGTGGAGATCTTGCAATAAATCCCATTTCTCTTTGTAATTTTGTAGGATTTATTTTATATACCAATCCATCAATATCAAATGGAATATGGCTGCGATTTTCATATATTGAATTGTAAAATGATAAAATATTATCGATAGAATCACATAATTTAATTAAATTTCTATCTGTCGCAGTTGGATAACCAATTTCTTTTATAACTTTTAAAAAATCATATTGAGATTCAAAGGGGTCAAGAATATTCTGTGGTAAAGCATATGTATATGCAAATAATTTTAACTTGCGTCCTGCTGTAATTTGTGGATCAAGTTGCCTAAGAGATCCAGATGTAGCATTTCTGGGATTGGCAAATACCTTTTTCCCATTTTGCTCTTGTTCTTCATTGATTAATAAAAAATCTGTTTTATCCATATAGACTTCGCCACGAATTTCTATTAACTTTGGAAATTTTGGGAATTTAGATAAATCAATTTTAAGAGGTATCTCATGAATTGTTTTGATATTTTCCGTTATATCTTCTCCAATTTCTCCATCACCACGCGTCGCACATTTTGTCATTATTCCGTTTTCATATAATGCAGAAAACCCTATCCCATCTATTTTAGGTTCTACAACAATTACAAAATCTAATCCAAATTTTTTCTTTGATTCTTGTTCAATTCTGTTTATAAAAATTTCTAAATCTTCTTTTGTGAAAATATTTGATATTGATAACATTGGAGCGAGATGACGAATTTTACCAAAAGTTTTTTTTGATTTTGCTCCAACTTTTTTTGTAACTTCTTTTATTTCTGCTTTATCAGCAATACTTTTTATTATATCATATGTTGCATCATCAACTATTGGATTATCATTCACATAATATGCATTATCTAGTTTGTTAATAATATTAATAATTAATTTTTTTTCATCATCTGTAATTTGAAATTTTCCGAACAGATTACAGCTATTTTGAAGTAATAAGATTTTATTTATATCTTGTTTTATCTGGTCACCAGAATTTGACATGGTTTTTATTTTCTAAATTTGTCCATTGATATTATTTTGTCTTCATCAGATTCTATAGTTACAGCATTATCTTGTGTATCTTGATTCGTTTTTTTAGGATATATTTTTATTAAATCATCTGTTTCATCCCAATCTGTGTATGGCAGCTGTGGTTCCATATCAACAAAATCATCTCCATATATATCCGGGACATTAAATTGTAAAGAAAAATTTACCCCAGGATCCATAAATGCCATTATGGAATGAAATGGAATCCTGATATAATAATTCCTCGTATTAAAACTAAGTGTTACGCCAAACTCTGTATCCGATACATGTAAATTTGAAAACTCATATTGCAATATTATTGTAATGCTATCTGGATATTTTTGTAATAAAAATTCTGGTAACTTTACACCTTTGAATTTTGTTTTAATTGTAATATAGAAGTAGTGGTTTGATGGTAGACCATATTTCTCTACATGTTTTAATGCTTCTCTGACAACCCCTAACAGGGCACTATCAATTAATTTATCATAGTTTAAATCAGGAAATTCATTTTGCATTTTCTATCCTTTATGTTGGTTAACTTATTATAAAAAGTAATGATTTTCAACTTTTTTATTGAAAAAATCATTGCTTTACGATGTAATCGATTTGTACATGTTCAATGATTAACTGTGTAGATGTAAAAGGTTTTAAAGTGTCTGGTGTAGTAGAGAATAAAATTGATATAAACAGTTCCAATGTGGATAAACAGAGGATCGAAGTTGTTGAAGATGGTAGAACAAGGAGTTTTTATTCTAGAATTGGGGCAGTTCAGGCATTATTTTCAGAAAATCTTGTTGATGTTAAATGTTCTTTGGAACCTGATACAAAACTTTTTGATAAAAAGGATCCATGCTATAATTTTAGTTCATTATTAAATAAGTATGCAAATGATGTTTTGTTTTATACTAATGTTGAAATCGATGGAAAAATAACTGAAAAAATAATATCAAGACAAGCAGATAAACGTTTGTTGCGTGAGATTGTTAAAGGTGTTATTTCTAGTCAGAATTCGATTGATAAATTTATTAACATGTTAAATATTGATGAGTGGGATAAGATTGATCGTGTTTTTGCATGTATCATGCGTTCTGCAATTTATGAAATCTTATACAGACATAAAACACCAAAGATTGTTGCAATAAGTGAGTATACGCGTGTTACAGATTGGTTTTTTGGTCATTCTAAAGCTAAATTTATAAATGCTCTTCTAGATAAAATAGTAACAAAATTAAAATGTCCCGATGATAAAACCGCATGTTATATAACGCCAGAGGATCTAAAGAATTTTAATGCAAAAGGGTAGTTTACCGACTTGCCGCAGACCCTGGAAGAGTAGAAACTTTTCCAATATGCCCGAACAATTCACTAATTAATTCCAAACGTATTTCTCCCGGAAATTCGGTTTTTGCATCAGAGTATTTTATAAATTTATCCTGATCCAGTTTTTTAATTTGTTTCTGTTTAATATTCCCATCATTATCAAAAGATAATATTATGATATCATAATTTTTATATTCCGGATTCAAAAATCCTGTTTGTTCGGATTTATATGAAGCATATAACCATATCTCATTATTTTTATTAAAATGCTCTATTTTGACTGATGGGGATCCTGCAATTTGCAAAACTTGATTTTTATTTTTTGCCTCACTTAAATCATTAATTTGATATGGTCTAAGAGAATAACCCCCATTTCTAATTTTTGCTCCGCAAGCTGATAGAATAATAAGTAACAGAGACAATGTGACAATATTATTTTTTACAAACATACCTGGATAATAATAAAATTTATGTAGGAAAGGCAAGTATATTTTAACTTGTAGGATTTAAAAAAATACGATACAATTTAGCCATCTTAATGATGGAGAGAGTAATTGGTTAGATTAATAAAATATTGTACAATTTTTCTGTCTTCTGTTTTGTTTTTATCCGCTTTTGCTTATGCAAAACGGACAAAAAGTCATGATAGACTATCAGATAAGTTTTATAATAATGGGGGGCTTCCTCCTGCTGTTGTACGAGATAAATATTATACTTATTATAATGTTGCAACTCTTGGTAGTGGAGCAGTTAAAGATTTAACAGTTGATAAAACATTAAATTGTAATTTTGCAGTTAATGACTGCATTAGAAAAATTTGTAAAAATAGAAAAGATTTAGTTGAAAATTCTGGTTATGTTTATTGTTCATCTCATTCTGTTGATGAAGTATCAAGAGATATTCAGAACTGTTTAATTGACAGGGATATCTTAGAAAAAACAAAATACCATGAACTGTGTCAAGGCAGTATTGTTGGACTGTTATATCAATATTATGATGATTTAAAGGTTATGGAAAGTGAGTTTGCAAAAGTATCAGCATCGTGTATTTTAGCAATAGATAATTTGTCTGCAGCAGAGAAATGTTATTTTTATTCTATGGGTTATGATGGAGATTTTGATGATTCTATTTTGAATAAATTACAAAGCCTTTGCGGTGGTACCGTATCAGGGGGATCTGAAAATATGGCAAATCAATTTTTTTCTGCCGGAATGTATGGATTGTCTGATGTGTATGCTGGTTCAAACGTTCCGGTAGATCCATTTTCAAATCCATATAAAAAAAGGGAAGGATGGAGAGAGGTTGTTCAGGTTATTTATGATCGATATCGTAAAAATATGTTATCTGCTTGCAATGGCAATATTGAGTAATAAAAAACCCGCATTTCTTTGCAGGTTTTTAGATTTTTGCATGTTTTTTATTTTTTAGTTTTCTTGTTTACTGCTTTCATTATGCCTTTTAAATCCTCCTCCATTTTCATCTTTTTTTCTTCAATCTTTTTTACGTTTAAAGTTTTAATCTCTTTTTCTTCCATTCTCAAACCTGACTTATTATTATAAGTTCTACTGATAACGATAGCCAAAAATATTGTTACTGTAAATAACGCAATTCCAAGAATGGTTGTGGCTTTTGACAGGGTATCTCCAATTCCACGAGATGTAAATATCCCACCCATCTTGGAACCACCTAATCCTAATACACCACCCTCGCTGCGCTGTAACAATATTACTATTATCAATGAGATAGATATTATAGTGTCAATTACAATCAAAAAATTAATCATATGGAATTATCCTTTTTATTTAAACATATTTGCCTCTTATTTATACTACGAAGCAAAAAAAAAGCAATCATAAAGATTGCCACGAACTTGATATAAATAATCTTATTTTTCTTTATTAAGGTTCCTTTTTTTGATTGCAGATTCCAACTCGTTTGCTTCCTTTGTAACATCCCCAACTATCTTCATTAAATTGGCAAGGGAACTTAAGTCAACAGTTTCCTCTTTTTCAAATTTTTTATTGTTACCTGTTTTTAATGCCATTTCTAAGAATCTTGAAAACTATAAATAATCACCCAAATGCTAGCGATTTTTATTTTTTTGTCAATAATTTTTTACAATCTCTTAATGGATTCCCATAATATACTTTTATGAAAATTAATATTGTGATATAATCAGAGGATAATTAAAAGATGAATAGAGTTTTTATTAATTTATTTAGTATTTTTTTTATAAAAGTAGCAGTTGTTTCTATTTTATTTACAACTTCCTCTTTTGCTTCATTAAATTATAAAAATAATGTTGATGTCTTGCGAGCAATTAATGTTTATGAAGCGCCGACAACTGATAAATTTGCGCAGTTTTTAGCAATTGGTTATAAATCATATTCTTTATATAAACTTGATATATTGGGTGATCTTAATTCTGCAAATTATTATGCTCGTAAGGCAATGGATGCTTACTCTGGGCAGCGTGTTTTACCAGAAATACTTGCAAATGCTCCAATGCCTGCGTTTGCAATGGTGGATTTGGATAAAGGGCATGATGATTTGCTGTATATTTTACGTAAAGATTTAATTGAATTATATCCATTTTTGGTTGCTGATGCTCAGACAAAGTATGATTGTTGGTTTGATCAAACTTTAAAAGGTATGGGGAAAAAATATTGGCAACCTTGTAAAGAGAAATTCCAAAAGACTTTACGACTTATTTATCAAAAAATTGATGAAGATTGTATAAAATGTAAACTAGAGTTAGCAGAAGCAAAGCGTAAAGCAAAACAAAAATCAATTGCAAAAAAAGAAGGATTAGATGACTTTAATTTAAGATTGCCTAGAATTCCGCGTTGGAATCCTGATAACTTGTTGAAAGTTGAAGTTGCTCCAAAGTATGCGGTTGATTTGCCAGATGTTTTGGTAAATAGCAATGATAAGATATATAAAGAGGTTGCAGAATTAAAAAATATGATCTCTGATTTGGGTTCAAAAGTTGCTGGGTTAAATGCAGAGGTTCAAAATAATATCGCATCTGTAAAAGTTGATGTAGAGGGTTTAGATAAATCAGTTGCTGATATAAATCATACTTTGTCAGAGCTACAAGGTAGTATTCAAAATGCAAAAGATACTTGTACCGAAAATTGTAAGAAAAATTTTGCTGCAATCAAAGAAATAAAAGAGCAACTAAATAATTTAATACCATCAATTGATAAACTAGCAACGGCAAAACCTGTATACAAAACTCCTGAAGTGAAAATTGTTAAAGTTGAAGATACAGACTTGAAGAAAGTGCAAGAAGATATGCAATCGATTAAGGAAGCCTTGAATAAAAAAGCTGAAGATAGGCATATGTTTGTTAAAAAAGTTTCCACAACAACTACCACAAATCTTAAAAAGAAAGATACTGATAATATTTTAAGAGAAAATATAGGAGACGAAACAGATATTGACGAAATAGAATTACCACTCGAAATATTTTTTGATTGGGGTAGTTATGAAATAGATAAACGTTTTGATGTTGCTTTGCAGCAAATTGCAGAAATGATGAATGATGATAAAACATTTTCTTTGGTAATAGAGGGGCATACAGATACATCCGGTCCAGCTGCTTTTAATATGGATTTATCAAAGCGTCGTGCAAGTAATGTTATGAAATCTATATTGTCTTTCTATGATATTGATGAAAATCGTTTCATAATAATTCCTAAAGGGCAAACAGATTTAAAAGTAAAAACAGCCGATGGAGTTAAAGAACCAGAAAATAGAAGAGCTAGGATAATAAAAGTTACAAAGTAAGTTTGATATTCACATTCTTAGTTATACTTGGTTTAATTTTTTACTGATCTGGTAGTGTATTGGTTTCGTTATTAACAAACTGGATTGTTGCTTGCCAGAATCTTTAAATTATATTAATTGAGTAATCCAACGTCACAAACTTTA
>CAUTVF010000032.1:0-10196 GCA_963541805.1 uncultured Alphaproteobacteria bacterium | reverse complement strand
CCTTCACTCAATGCTAAATTAATTTCATCCAATCCGGAATAAATCCCACCTTCTCCAACTTGGTTATCAAGCTCAGTTGTCAAATAATAAATACCCAAAACAACATCCTGCGCCGGAGATATAATAGGAGAACCATTAGCAGGCTTTAAAATATTATTCGTAGACATCATCAAAATACGAGCTTCTAGTTGGGCCTCCAGTGATAAAGGAACATGGACTGCCATTTGATCACCATCAAAGTCAGCATTGAAAGCTTTACAAACAAATGGATGCAATTGGATTGCTTTTCCCTCAACCAAAATTGGCTCAAACGCTTGAATACCCAAGCGATGTAAAGTAGGAGCGCGATTTAACAATACAGGATGCTCTTTAATTACATCTTCTAAAATATCCCACACAACATCCTCTTGATTTTCAACCATCTTTTTCGCGGATTTAATCGTATTGGCATAACCACCTGCTTCTAATTTGGAATAAACGAACGGTTTAAATAATTCCAATGCCATAATCTTTGGTAATCCACATTGATGTAACTTCAAATTTGGGCCAGCAACAATCACGGAACGTCCTGAATAATCTACACGTTTACCTAATAAATTTTGACGGAATCGCCCTTGTTTTCCTTTCAACATATCCGACAAAGACTTCAAAGGTCTTTTCATATGGCTTAATAAAGGAGATGATTTTCTGGAATTATCAAACAAGCTGTCGACAGATTCCTGAAGCATTCTTTTTTCGTTACGAATGATAATTTCAGGGGCTTTTAAATCAATCAACTTTTTCAACCGATTGTTTCTGTTGATAACACGACGATATAACTCATTTAAATCAGATGTTGCAAACTGCCCACCATCCAAAGGAACTAATGGTCTTAAATCAGGTGGCAAAACAGGAAGCACATCCAATATCATACTCTCTGGCTTATTACCAGAATCAAGAAAGGCCTCCATTATCTTAAGGCGCTTAATTATTTTATTTCTTGTAAGTTCACTTTTTACATCTTTCAACTGAACTCTTAAATTTTCACATTCAGTTTTCAGATCTAAATTCATTAGCATTTCTTTTAATGCTTCAGCTCCAATTGCAACTCTAAAAGAATCAGGCCCAAACTCTTCCTGATACCGAACATACTCTTCCTCTGTCAAAAGTTCATGTAACTTTAAAGGAGTAAGACCAGGCTCAATAACGATGTAATTATCAAAATATAAAACAAGTTCTAATTTTTTAACTTGAATATCTAAAAGAGTACTAATTTTACTTGGAAGTGACTTTAAAAACCAAATATGAGCAACAGGGCAAGCAAGTTCAATATGACCCATACGTTCACGTCTTACTTTTGATAATGTTACCTCGACCCCACATTTTTCACAAATCACACCACGATATTTTATACGTTTATACTTTCCACATAAACATTCATAGTCTTTCGTAGGTCCAAATATCTTTGCACAAAACAACCCATCCTTTTCAGGTTTTAAAGTTCTATAATTAATTGTTTCCGCTTTTTTAACTTCTCCATATGACCATGATCTAATTTCTTCAGGTGATGCAATTGAAATTTTAATCTTATCAAAAGCTTCCTGTTCTTTCACACTGCCAAAATATTTTTGAAGATTATTCATTTTACAAAATCCTTATTTAAATCGTTAAACTATTATACACCCTTGTCATGTTTTGTTTCGATATTCAAACCAAGTGATTTAATTTCTTTTAACAACACATTAAAGCTTTCAGGTATTCCAGACTCAAAATCGTAATTACCACGAACAATCGATTCGTAAACCTTGGTTCTACCTGATACATCATCAGATTTGATAGTCAACATTTCCTGTAATGTATATGCAGCTCCATATGCCTCCAACGCCCAAACTTCCATTTCACCAAAACGCTGCCCTCCAAATTGAGCTTTTCCACCCAATGGCTGCTGCGTAACCAAAGAATATGGACCGACAGATCTAGCATGAATTTTTTCATCAACCAAATGATGCAATTTAAGCATATACATATATCCAACCGTTACATCACGATCAAACTTTTCACCAGTCTGCCCATCATATAAAGTTGTTTTACCCGTTGTACTTAACCCAGCTTCTTTCAAAAGTCCTATAATATCGCTTTCTTTTGCCCCATCAAAAACAGGTGTTGCATAATGTAAACCCTTTGCAGAATCCTCTGCAAACTCAAGTAAATCAGCATTTTTCATACCCTTTACATGAGACTCTGAAAAATCATCACCATAAACCTTACACAAATAATCCTTCAAATCTTCTGTTTTGATCAGGCTCCTTTTGTATTTTTCCAATACTTCGCCTATTTTCTTGCCCATACCAACAGCAGCCCATCCAAGATGAGTCTCCAAAATCTGTCCAATATTCATACGCGAAGGAATTCCAAGAGGAGTTAAAACCATATCAACAGGTTCTCCATTTTCCATATAAGGCATATCTTCAATCGGTATAATACGAGAAACAATTCCCTTATTTCCATGTCGTCCAGCCAGTTTATCACCTGATTGCAATTTCCTTTTAACCGCCAAGAAAACACGAACAACCTTTAAAACTCCAGGAAGTAAGGCAATACCCTCTGTAATTTTAGCAATTTTTTCATCAAAGAAGTTATTCAGTATATCAACCCTTTCACTGTAATCCTTTAAAAAATCTTTAATTCTATTATTAACTTTTTCATCAACTACAGAAATTTTTCTCCATTTGTAATCATCAATAGAATCTAAAAACCCTTCTGTAATTTCAAAATTTTTATCAGAAATCTTTAAACCATCAGAGTAAATTTGACCTACTAAGACATTTCTCAATTGCAAAGCAAGACCTTTTTCCAAAATCTTACGCTCATCATCACGATCTTTATTTTGTTTTGAAATTTCTTGCTGTTCAATCGCAAGAGTCCTTTCATCTTTTTGTATACCGCGACGCAAAAACATACGGACATCTATAACGGTTCCCTCAGTTCCTGGTGGAACACGAAGAGATGAATCTTTAACTTCAATTGCCTTTTCGCCAAAAATTGCTTTTAATAATTTTTCCTCAGGAGAAACAATACTTTCACCCTTTGGTGTTACCTTACCAACCAAGATATCACCTGCTTTAACATGAGCCCCTATGTGAACAACACCAGTTTCATCCAAATCTTTTAAAGCAGCTTCACTAACATTTGGAATATCGCGTGTAATTTCTTCAGCCCCCAACTTAGTATCCCGTGCCGACACTTCAAATTTTTTAATATGAATTGAGGTGAAAGAATCATCTCGTACCAATTTTTCAGATACAACAATCGAATCTTCGTATGTTAAACCTTTCCACGACACGAAAGCTACCTTAACATTCTTACCAAGAGCCAGCTCCCCATTTTCGACACAAGCCCCATCTGCTAAAACATCACCTTTTTTAACCTTATCGCCCAACTTTACTAATGGGATTTCATTTATACAGGTATCTTGATTTGATCTAACAAATTTTTGCAATCTATAAATATCCACACCAGTTTTATCTTGAGAATCCTTATCAGATATTTGAACAACAATTCTGGTAGAATCAACTTGAGTTACAATCCCACTATGTTGTGCAAGCACAGTTGCCTTTGAATCTCTTGCAACCGTTTCTTCCATTCCGGTTCCAACAAATGGAGCATCATTTCTGATAAGAGGAACTGCCTGACGCTGCATATTTGCACCCATCAAAGCACGATTTGCATCATCATTTTCCAAGAAAGGAATTAAGGAAGATCCAACAGAAACAAGTTGCTTTGGAGATATTTCCATATAATTAACTTCAGCAGATGGAAGCATTACCCACTCTCCATTTTCACGACATAAAACACTATCTGCTTTTATTTTACCATCGTCACCCACCTCTGTATCAGAGCCAGCAATTTTTAATCCTTTTTCCTCTATTGCAGAAATATATACAACATCATCAGTTACATATCCATTTTCCACCTTTTTATAAGGCGTTTCAATAAATCCATATTTATTAACTTTCGAATATACAGTTAACGAATTAATCAAACCAATATTTGCTCCTTCTGGAGTTTCAATTGGACAGATACGTCCATAATGCGTTGGATGAACATCACGAACTTCAAACCCTGCTCTATCACGAGTTATACCACCAACTCCTAACGCAGACACACGTCTTTTATGTGTAACCTCTGCCAAAGGGTTATCTTGATCCATAAACTGCGACAGCTGAGAAGATCCAAAAAAATCCCTTATTGTATTCATGACAGGTTTTGAATTAATTAAATCACGTGGCATAACAGTTTCAATTTTAACAGAAGACATTTTCTCACGAATAGCCCTCTCCATCGACACAAGCCCAATACGATATTGATTTTCCATCAATTCACCAACAAAACGTACACGACGATTTGAAAGATCATCAATATCATCAATGATATCTTTACCATCTTTAATATTTACCAAAGTTTTAACCGTTTGAAAAATATCATCTTCTGTAAGAACTGAACTACCTTTTGGATTTGTATTTCCAAATCTCAAGTTCATCTTAAAACGCCCAACTTCTGACAAATCATAACGTTCCGGATTAAAAAAACAGTCATTTAACAATTTTTCGGCAGATTCAACGGTTGGAGGCTCCCCAGGACGCATAACAGAATAGATTTCAAATAATGCGTCTGTTCTATCTTTTATTTTATCCGACGCTATCGTGTTTCTTATATGATAACCAAAATTGATACCATCGATAAACAACACCTTAATCTCACGGACTGCAGCATCATTAATTTTAGAAATAATATCTTCAGTTAACTCATCTGCTGCCAGCGCAATCAGCTCCGATGTCGACGGATCAATAACATCTGCCGCTAAAAACATACCTACTAAATCAGAATCCTGCATTAATACGGACTGCAAACCATCTTTTATAAGCTTTTCAGCCTTTCTTGTATTAACTTTTTCCCCCTCACGAAGAACAACCTTACCAGTCTTACTATCAACCAAATCATAACTATATTGCGTCATCTTTCTAATGGAATCGGAAGTAAAATCACGAATCCAACCACGTTTATCTTTGGTAAACACTTTAACAGGATAAAACATTTCCAAAATTTCACTATCAGAATAGCCAATCTTTGCTGATTTAATTTTCTCTCTATCTTTAAGTTTTGATATTGTTTTTTTAGATTCATCTGTCAACATCGACTTTAATAAAGCAGATGCAATAATCTTACGTTTTTTATCAATTCGAATGTATAAATTATCTTTTGAATCAAATTCAAAATCCAACCACGAACCACGAGAAGGAATAATCTTCGCATTAAATAAAATTTTTCCAGATGAATGCGATTTTCCATCATCTGATGAAAAAAACACACCAGGAGACCGTTGCATCTGAGATACAACAACACGTTCAATTCCATTAAAAATAAAAGTTGCACGATCGGTCATAAGCGGAATCTCACCCATAAAAACCTCTTGCTCTTTTACCTCTTTAATCTTTTTTTCTCCAGTTTCTTCATCAACACTCCACACAACCAAACTTAAAATTGCACGTAAATTTGCCGCATACGTTAAAGACTTTTTTAAACACTCATCAACATCATACTTTGGTTTATCAAACTCATACCTAACAAAATCCAAATCTACCAGTCCAGAAAAATCAGAAACCGGAAACATCTCTTTAAAGACAGACTGCAACCCAATATTCTTACGATTTTCAGGTTCAACATCAAACTGTAGAAAATCCTTATAAGAATTAATTTGTACATGAATCAAGTTTGGAATTACTTCCTTTGCATGAATTTTACCAAAACTTTTACGAATCCTTTTTAAAACCATAAAACCACCCTTATTTTAAACTAAATAATCTTGATGCGGGGTTGTCCCGTGCGATCTAGCTCGCATTATAATTTTAATCAAAAAACTAAAAACTATTTTCTAATAATCCTTTTATATGAAAGTTTATGTACACCATCACAAATTTAAACTAATTACGACCAATTCTTCTGTAGGCTTGCTTCCTAACCACTTCTCGATTATTGGTATCCCTTCCAGACTCTCCAAAAAAGACAAGCCGACGAACAAGAACAAAATACAAAGCAACAACAAATAAAATAAACAAATTATTTAAAGCAGAAATCAAACTATCATGGCGTATATCCATATACTCATCATTAATACTTCTCTCTTCATTAAGAGATAAATCAGTAATACAATCCTTACAACCAACTTTTTTATCACGTACGTTCTGTTTACTTTTTGCTTCAACCTTATTTTGATTTATGTAATAACTAAAACCACTTCCAGGTATCTTAAACGCAGGATAAATCAGCGAAGAAATATCACCCATCAGACCATAAGTTGCATATAACAAAAAACCAACAGCAATAACATTAATATATTTAGACAAATTCATTCAAAAACTCCTTAAAAAAACAAGTATTAAAAACAAACACAATTAACACAAAAACAAATGAAATAACATTCACTACAAAACATTAATAACAATAAAAATAAATCACTTGGACAGATATCCAAATGACAAACAAAAAACTATATAAAAAACTGCATCAAATCTAACCCTAACATCTCTATAATAACATACAAATAGACAAAAGATCAATCTCAATAAGAAAACCTACCGAGATCGATCAAATTAAAAAAACTATTTTAGTTCAACAACAGCACCAGCAGCTTCTAACTGTTTTTTAATTGCTTCTGCTTCCTCTTTTGAAACAGACTCTTTTACAGTTTGAGGTGCTCCATCAACCAAGTCTTTTGCTTCTTTTAAACCAAGTTGAGTTATAGTTCTAATTTCCTTTATAACATTCATTTTACTTGCACCAGCCTCTTTCAAAACAACCGTAAATTCAGATTGTTCTTCAGCAGCTGCAGCACCTGCTCCACCACCTGCAACCATAACAGGAGCCGCAGAAACCCCCCAACCATCTTCACACATTTTCGACAACTCTGCAGCTTCAGTAATTGTTAAAGATGAAAGCTCATCAAATATTTTTTTCAAATCAGCCATTTTATTTTTCCTTTTTCTATATTTTAAACTATATATAAATTACGCAGTTTTCTTTGCTTTTGCATCCAATACCATAGCAATCTTTGATGCAGCAGCCTTTAACGGCATAGCAATACCAGCCCTTGCTTCATCTAATGTTGGTAATGACGCATAACGTAAAACCCCATCTACATCCAGCACCTCAGATACAGTTGCACCAGCAATCAATTGTAAATTATTATTTTCTTTTGAATAATTATACATAACTTTTGATGGAGTAACAATATCTGGAGCAAAAGCAATCAAAGTAGGACCACTGAAACTTGAAGATAGCCCCTCAAATTTTGTTCCTTTCAATGCCAATCTTGCCAAGGTATTTTTAAAGACCTTAACCGATACACCAGCATTCTTTGCGCTTTTACGCAAATCAGATATTTGTGAAACAGTCATACCGCGATAATATGCAACAACAACACTCTCAGAATCAACTAACCCTTTATGCAAAGAATCAATCAACATCTGTTTTTCTTGTTTTTTCATGTTAATCACTTATTCCTTTTCTGGTTAATCTTGAAAGGGTACAACCCTTCCGTTTCTACTTTGTCCAAAAGAGGATCATACACAACTCTCTTTCGTCTGTGTAGGCATTAAATTAATTTTAAGCAATAGCACCGACAGTCACGGACAAAATTTACAAACTTATCTTTATTCCAACCCCCATTGTAGAAGATATAGAAATACTTTTCACAAAAACACCTTTAACAGACGCTGGTTTATTCTTAACAACAGCATCTATAAATGAATTAACATTTTGAACAATTTTCTCACGCCCAAAGCTGATTTTACCAACGCCAGCATGAATAATACCATTTTTTTCACAGCGGTATTCTATTTGTCCAGCTTTAATTTTCTTTACAGTATCCGCAATATTTGTTGTAACAGTCCCAAGCTTAGGGTTTGGCATTAAACCTTTCGGCCCCAAAATTTTTGCAACCTTACCCAACAATGGCATCATATCTGGTGTCGCAACACACTTATCGAACCCAATTTTACCAGCAGAAACCATAGCAATTAAATCAGATTCCCCAACAAAATCCGCCCCAGCTTCTTTCGCTTCTTTATGCTTATCAGATTTTGCAAACACAGCAACTTTGTACATTTTACCAGTCCCATTTGGTAAAGACAACACCCCACGAATATTTTGATCAGCCAATTTTGTATCTACATTTAAACGAATTGCAATATCAACAGTTTCATCAAACTTAACCTTAGAAGTATTTAGCAAAATATCAACAGCTTCGCCAACCGTATAAAACTTCTCTGTATCAAAAGAATCCTGTATTTGCTTCATTCTCTTTGAAATTCTTGCCATAATACTATCCCTCCACAACTTCAATACCCATAGAACGACATTGCCCTTTAACAATATTAACAGCCATATCCAAATCATAACAATTTAAATCAGGCATTTTCATTGTAGCAATATCTTTTATCTGAGATAGCTTAATTTTTCCCGCAACATCTTTACCAGGGAGTTTTGACCCCGACTTTAAACCAGACGTTTTCTTGATCAAATAAGAAACTGGCGGAAGTTTTGTCACAAAAGAAAAAGACTTATCCTTATAAACAGAAATAATAACAGGAATTGGAGAATTTTTCTCAACATCCTTTGTTTTATCATTAAACTGCTTACAAAAATCCATAA
The DNA here is from genome assembly GCA_963541805.1 of uncultured Alphaproteobacteria bacterium. Taxonomy (GTDB): domain Bacteria; phylum Pseudomonadota; class Alphaproteobacteria; order Rs-D84; family CASDRH01; genus CAUTVF01. The sequence goes on along the minus strand of CAUTVF010000032.1, from coordinate 1,508 downwards.
TATTCACACCGGCCTGGCCCAGAGCTGGCCCAACTGGCGGAGAAGGATTTGCAGCTCCCGCAGGCACCTGCAACTTTACTACCTTTACAACTTCTTTTTTTGCCATATCTTAACTCCTTATTAGTTTTGTGGTACAGGATGACAAGACCTTTCCACATATTAAATTTTCTCGACTTGAGAAAAATCCAAATCTACTTGAGTTGGTCGCCCAAAAATTGACACAAAAACACGAAGACGCTGTTTATCTTCATCAACAGATTCAACCATCCCATTAAATGAAGCAAACGGGCCATCACAAACCTTTATCTGTTCACCAACCTCATAAGTGATAACACTAATACCACTATCATCACTCAACCGCTTGATCATATCTTCAGCATCTTTTTCTGTTATCGCTTCAGGTTTCATCCTTGGTCCTAAAAACCCCATAACACGCGGAGTATCATTAACAAGATGCCACGTAGTGTCATTCATAATCATCTTAATCAAGACATATCTTGGAAAAAACTTCTTTTCAATCGATATTTTTTTACCACGTTTAACACTACTAACTTCCTGAGTTGGGACAAGTATATTTTCGAAAAATCCTTCTTTACCCTCTTTAACAATTTTCTCTTTCAGAGTATCCATAACGCCTTTTTCGCAACCAGAGTATACTTGCAAAACATACCATTTTGACCCTGGGACTTTACGTTCCTCTCCGTCAAAAATAATGTTTTCAGAATCTGAACCAATATTATTTTTTTCTACATTAACTTCCGACATAAAAACCCCATTACTTACTAAATAACAACTGCATCATAAAACCGAAAAATTGATCAACCCCAAAGAAAAAAAGCGAAACAATAACCGAAAAAATAATAACCATCACCGATGCCTGAATAACACTATCACGCGTAGGCCAAACTATTTTTTTATTTTCTTCTTTAACTTCTTCTATAAATTTAACTATATTCATTTGATATCCACATGGCAGGGGCGACACGATTCGAACATGCGACCCTTGGTTTTGGAGACCAATGCTCTACCAACTGAGCTACGCCCCTACTATTACAAAAAACTCGATTATACGATTTTAAACAGTTCAAGATAAAAAGCAAGTTGTTTTTAACAATCAATAGATATTGTTTGCACAGCAATAATAGAAAAACTTAACCAGAAATTCCAAATTATTCAGGTAAATGAGGAAAAAGACTTGACAAACCGTGGGGGGATAGAATGCAAAAAATTTTTTAAACAGTTCTTATGTGGAGGAAAGTGTTATGTTTAAGCCTTTATTTAATAATATAAATATATTTATTCTTACCTTTTCATTATTCTATTCTTGCAGTCTTTTCGCAGGAGGTAGTAGTGGCGGAGGGGGTAGTTGTGGTGAATTTTGTAAACCTTGTAATGAGACTATCGTTAATTTGTGTAATGGGCTTTCTGAAAGTGATAGGGCTGCTTATGGAAAATATTACGATGTAATTAGAAATAAAGAGTTTTCACTTAAAAATGGTTATGATTAT